>NZ_DBLZZO010000017.1:0-62060 GCF_057858645.1 Eubacterium sp. | reverse complement strand
ATTAATATTATCCTTCAAAGATATTATTTTGGTATGGGTATGATCTGTAATATTGTATCTTACAATACTAAACACATATGTACCGTCATGCATGTCAGAATATTCTGTAAAATATAAGTATTCTGATTCATTTTGGCAATTAGTAATATTAAACACATCTACTTTGTCAGAAAATGGCATAACTTCTTTTCTTACATTTTCCTCTAAATAATATAGATAATATCTTACCTTTGGTAAATTAGTAAAAGGACCCTGTTCGTATTCTTTTTCTAAAACTATGTCGTCCTTTATATGTAATCCGTTGAAGTATTCTGACTGCGCTAAAAAACGTATATTCATAATGCTCTCCTTAACTAACAAAATCTATGTATGTTGTTAGTTGGTTCTTTTAAAATTAATAAACCCAATAACCTTTCTAATTATTCACATACATCTTTATATAATACTACATATTTGTAAAAAAGTCACTTTAAAACAACTTATACGAAATATTTGCAAAATATTAAAATAACCTATACGAAATATTTTAGTATCTTACACCCAATAATTTTTTATAATTTCTTCAAAAATTTTCATGCCGTCAATGGCAGCAGATGTAATTCCACCTGCATAACCGGCTCCTTCTCCTGCAGGAATTAGCCCTTTTATATTTGAATTAAAGTTTTCATCACGGGTAATTCTAATTGGTGATGATGTTCTTGTTTCTATAGCTGATAAAACAGCATCATCATCGTTAAAATGTTCTATTCTTTTTCCAAAAGCTTCAATTCCTTCAATTAGGGATTTAACAATGAAGTTAGGAAAAATGTTGTTTAAGTTAGATAATGTATACTTACCTTTTATGTTTGTTGTAATTGTACCTAAATCTGTTGTTTTAACATTATTCTTGAAATCTCCATATTTTTGTAATGGAACTGAGCCAGCTCCTTCTTTGTAGGCTTTTCTTTCAAGAGCACGTTGGAAATCAATCCCTGCTAAGGGACTATCTCCATCAAAGTCATTTGGAGTAACTGTAACAACAATAGCACTGTTGGCATTTTCTCCATCTCTTTTGGAGTAACTCATGCCATTAACAACTTTCCCACCTTCTTCTGAAGAAGAATCAACAACAAAGCCACCTGGGCACATACAAAATGAATAAACACCTCTGTTTGCTGTTGTTGTATGAGTAAGTTTATAATTTGCCGCACCTAATCTGTCATCAGGAAAACCATACATACTATTATTAATTGTACTCTGTTTATGTTCTATTCTTACACCTAGCGCAAACGGTTTCTGTGTCATTTCTACACCGTTGTTATATAACATTTCAAATGTGTCTCTTGCACTGTGACCAATTGCCAGAATACAAAGGTTTGTCTCAATTACTTTTTTGCTACTTAAAATAACCCTGCTAAGGTTACCATTTTCACATTCAAAGCCTTCAAATCTTGTATCAAAGTAAAACTTACCGCCTTTTTCCTTGATAAATTCTCTCATGTTTTTTACAACATTTTTCAATATATCCGTTCCAATATGTGGTTTGGCTTCATATAGAATTTTTTCGTCTGCACCAAATTTAACAAAAGTTTCAAGAACAAATTTTATTCGGTTTTGTTTATCTTTAATGCCTGTGTTTAATTTACCATCAGAAAAGGTTCCGGCTCCCCCCTCACCAAATTGGACATTGCAGTTTGTATTTAAAACGCCTGTGTTCCAAAAGTCTTCTACGATTTTTGTTCTGTTTTCGACCATACTGCCACGTTCTACAATAATAGGTTTGTAGCCATTAAGTGCAAGAAGATATGCACAAAACATACCTGCTGGTCCAAAGCCAACAACTACAGGTGAAAAGGTGATTTTTTTCGTGCCTGAAATTTCGTATGTATATTCTTTATCCTTTGCAATTATCTGCACGTCTTTTCTTGTTTTGTTATATTCTTTTACATACAAACCAATAACATATACCTTATGTATTTCCGCTTTTTTTCTTGCATCTATGGATAGTTTTATTATTTTCCAACTACTGACTTTATCTTTTGAAAGACCTGCCTTTTTGAGAGCTTTTTTAAAGGCTGTTTTTTCATCTTCTGTTATGTCAACTTTTATGTTCGATACCTGTAATAGTTTCATTAGTTACAATTTCCTCCTGCAATAAGTCCTGTACACCAGGCAAAATGAAGATTATAGCCACCGCAGATTCCATCTACATCCAACATTTCACCAACAATATATAAATTAGGTGATAATTTAGATCCCATGGTTTCAGCATTGATTTCGGATGTATCTACACCACCTGCTGTTACCTGGGCGTAATCAAAACCTCTTTTTTTATCAATAATAACGTTATAATTCTTAATAGTATTAATAAGACTTTCAATGTTTTCTGTTGATAAATCTTTTGCCTTAATTTTCTTTAAACCTGATTTCTCAGCTAAAACTGATGCCAGTTTTTCATTATATAAGCCTTTAAGTATTTTTTCAGTTGCTAAATCTTTGTATATTTTTGAAAATTTTAATATTATTTCTCTTAATTCATTTGTAGAAAAATCAGGTGCAAAATCTATTACCAAATTATCATTTGTTTCTAATGTTCTGCTTATATTAAAAACCGGAATTCCTGATACACCATAATCTGTTATTTGAATTTCACCGGTGTGCTTATAATTTCCCTTTGAAACTGTACCTTTTACCCTTACGCCTGAGCTTTTTGTGAGAATATCTTTTTTTATTACAAGAGCTGTAAGAGCTGGGGAAAGTTTTGTTATAGTGTGCCCAAATTTCATGGCTAATTCATAACCACTTCCATCAGAGCCTGTAACTTCATAACTTTTTCCACCTGTTGCCAAAATCAAATTATCACATTCCAAAGGTATACCTATATCAACAACATATTTCCCATTAATCTGCTGTATACTATTAATATTATTGTTAGTTTTGATTTTAACACCAAGCTCCATGGCATATTCTCTTAAAAATTCGCATACGGTCTGTGCCTGCATACTTGAAGGATAAATATAGCCTTTTTTCGACACTGTGCATATACCAATATTTTCAAAAAAACTTCGTATATCATCAGTTGAATAAGCTTCTAATACTTTTTTAATAAAAGAACTGTCGCCATAAAACTTATTCTCATCCATAGCCTCATTAGTAATATTACAACGACCGTTTCCTGTTATAAGTATTTTTTTCCCTACCTGTTTGTTATGTTCAATTACCGTAACACTTGAGCCAGCATTAGCAGCAGCTATCGCTGCCACAAGACCTGATGCTCCTGCACCAATAACAATTGTTTTCATTTATTGTCCTTTCATCAACTGGTGTTTGCCTCGAGAAATTTAAACAGTTCCTCAGAGCTTTCAACATAAATACCATTTATAATTACTTTTCTATCTTTTAAAGACATATTCGATATGTTTATGTCCGTTTCAGCAATTTCTGTTTCTTTATCACTTTTATATACATACAAAATATTATCTTTTGCAATAAGCCAGTAGCCTTCTTTTTTATTTTCATTGTTAGCTTTAACCACATCAGACTTAATGGTTACATTTTTCAAATCTGAAGTTCCCATTTTGTATCCACATAAATATGAAATACTGAATCCAACAACAAATATAATTAAATAAAAAATATATGCACGCTTATTCATAAATTACCACTCCTTTTATCTGATAAAATATTCCTTTACCTGCATATATTTTTTACAATATTTGTATATTTATACCTTAATTATTTCAATAATCTGAATTTCTTCAAAATTCTTACAATCTGATTTCCCTTTGGCATAGAATACAACTCATCCTCAGTTATTGTCTTAGTAAATACTAAAGAAACAGCATATATTACCACTGCAATAAGTATTGATAAAACTGTCCAAATGAAATTAGATGGTAGAATCATCATTCCAAGTTTGTAAACTACTAAACAGAAGATACCCATTATGGCTGAACAAACAAATGGGCAAACTAAAGTGTAATGTACTTCCTGCTTGTAGCCAAGGTATTTCTTAATGGAAAATGAGTTAAGTACTGCAACTGTCATTGCAAATGTAAAGTCTCCAATTACAACGGCATATATACCAAGTCTGAATACTAATAAAAGTATCAGTAAGAAAATAATGTGTATACCAAGTGATATTGCCGAGTTTCTAATTGGCACATTTAATTTATCTATACCCTGTAATATTGCATTACTGATTGTTGATAAACTAAAAGCTACTACAGTAAAAATACTGAAAATCATAATAATTGATGTGGATTCAATTTTTCCACCAAATAAAAGTGAGTTAATTGGCCCACCTAAAACTGATAATCCCATACCACAAGGAAAAGCAATTAACATTGAGAACTTCTGTGCTAACATAACTTTGCTTTTAACGACTACTTTGTCCTTTGCTATATACGACCTAACTAATGATGGTACAATAGCCGTCGACAGGGAAGAGGCTATTGCTATTGGCATTGTAGTCAAAAGTCTGTAATAGCCTGAATAAACGCCCCATGCAGCACTATTGGTTGTTTCACTTACGTGGAAGATACTTGACATTATATTCTGATATATTGGGTTGTCCAAAAGATTCCCAATATTGTATATTGTTGTACTAAACAAAACCGGAGTAATTGTTAAAAGAATAACTTTGGTAATCTGACCATAGCTGTCCTGGACTCCTGTTCTGTCTTTCTTCATTTTTTTGCGGAAATAATTTCTATTTACATATACTATAAAGAACATAAAAATCAATGCAATTAAAGCACCTGATAATGTTCCTAATGTTCCCCCGGCAGCAGCATAAGAACTTTTTAATACTTTCTGCTCACTGGCAATTTTTGATAAAGTATAACCGTAGGCACCTAATTCATAAGCAGCTATAACACTGACTACGGCATTTACTATCTGCTCAAAAATCTGCGAAACAGCAGTTGGAACCATATTGCCCATACCCTGAAAATAGCCTCTTACTACACCTAAAACACAGGCAATTGTAAGGGTTGGTGCCAATACTCTTAATGCTATTGCTATTGGTGGCTGTTTGTAAACTCCTGCAATGAAATCTGCTCCAAAGAACAAGAATAGTCCAAAGGCAAGTCCTATAAAACCACCATAAAATAATGCTCCCTTAAAAACCTTGTGAGCGTTTTTATATTCCTTTTTTTCAAGCTTTTCAGATACTATCTTTGATACGGCTAATGGCATACTTTGTGATGATAACAAAATCAACACATTGTAAAACTCAAAAGCTGTGCCATAATATCCTAAACCAACATCCCCTAAAATTCTGTTTAAAGGTATTCTATAAATTAATCCTATTACACGAACAAGTATACCTGCCATTGCCAAAATGCTGCCCTGTATTATAAAACTATCTTTTTTAGACTTACTACTCATTTTTTTATCTTCCATTTTCCTTATGTTATTGTCTTGTTATATTTGGTTGTTTATTTTGAAATTTTAAAATTAGCTTTGTCATCATTTCCCACAACGCATATCCATGTCTTACCTGTGTTTAATGTTATTTCTTTTCCATTCTTATCAAGGTATTTTGTTCTGCCTGTCATTTTTTTATCTTTTGACCAGGTAATTTTTTCGGCTTTGCCATTTGTAATAAACCAGCCACTACCCTTGCCTGTTAGAGTAATATCCAAGCTCTTATTATCAGGATATAATGTATAGTTTACAAACTGAACAATAATGTTAGAACAATGTAACTGCTTCTTGTTCTGATCATCAATATGCTTCTGGTTATATTGATATCTGTAATATTGACCGTCTTTTTTGTTATATACAAAATATGTATGATTTATTCTATAACCAATTTCAACTTTTTTAGCTGTTTTTTTACTGTCTAAAGCAATCTTGCTTCCACTTTTTGCAAAGTTGAAATGAGATGTATATTTTTTCTTGTATGAAGTTCTATATTTAAACTTTTTAATTGCAGAATCAAGTCCTTTTCCTGATGTAAAACAGTTATGAGGGGCAACTCTGTCTGATGTACGATAAAAAGCTGACTCAGCATTTAGTGAACCTACTTTGTCAATTGAACCACTTTTTAAATAATCAAGTGCATATTTTGACTGTCCAAAGTGACTGTAAATAGCATCCCACTCATTTGCAAAGGCACAATAATATATTCTGCAGCTTCTAACCGAACCCATTTTCTTGAGTTTTGAATAATTTTCAAAAATGCCCATAATTCTTGTAATTGAGCCTTCTACCGGTGCTTCATAACATACATCTGCATTATAAAGTCCTGAATGTGGAATTGCGTTAATAATGTTGTTATACATTAAAGCAACAGGTCTTTTATTGGCAATAGATTTCTTAACATACTCTCCTGTTAATTTACTGATTACCTTGCCTGCATTTGGATCTGCTGTAGTTGTTTCAGTAACTGTTGTCTGTTCAGGTGTTGTTGTAGGCGTATTTGTCTGCTTTTTGGCACTACCAAACACAACTGCAAGAATAACACCAACTATTATTACTGCAACTAAAATTGTTATAGCTATGATTTTGTTTCTCTTCATAATTACTCCCTTGTTATTCCTAAATTATTTAAAATTTCTTTTTGCTTTCGTTCCATTTCCATTCTTTCGTTATCATCAATATGGTCATAGCCAAATAAATGAAGCATACTATGTGCCACTAAAAAAGCAAACTCTCTTTTAACAGAATGATTATACTCTTCTGCCTGAGAAATCACTTTGTCGTAGGAAATCACAATATCTCCTAATGTAAGTTCTCCTGTGTCAGGATCAAAAGCATATAAATCATTTCCGAATTTATCAAAATCACCTGGTTTATCATATTCCAGCATTGGAAATGATAAAACATCTGTAGGTCTGTCAATATTTCGTTGACTGTTGTTTATTTCATGTATTTCATCGTTGTCAACTATAGTAACATTCACCTCACATTCGTAGGGACATTTTACATAATCAATAGCTTCTGATACAACCATATTAATTAAATTTTCGTAATCAATGTCAATATTATTTTTGTATTGATTTTCAATATATATATTCATGTTTTTTCCTTTTTTATTATCTGATTGAATTAACATTATTAATTAACTCTGTACGAGTTTTTAATTATTTTTTTGCCAATCTTTTTTATTTATCCTTAGTTTTGCCATTTGTTTTATTTTTTGAATATGATGATTTTCTATTTTCATATTCTTCGTATGCCTTGACAATTTTTTGAACTAAAGGATGTCTGACAACATCGTTGTTATCTAAAAAGGCAAAGCCAATATCATCCACTTTCGACAAAACTTTAAGTGCTATATCCAAACCTGATACAACATCTCTTGGTAAATCCTTCTGGGTTCTATCACCGGTAACTATAACCTTTGAACCGAAACCTATTCTGGTTAAGAACATTTTCATCTGAGCAGGTGTTGTATTTTGAGCTTCGTCAAGTATTATGAAAGCATTATCTAAAGTTCTACCACGCATGTAAGCAAGTGGTGCAACTTCAATAATTCCTTTTTCTGAATTAGAAATAAAACTTTCGGCTCCCATAATCTGATAAAGGGCATCATATAACGGGCGCAAATAGGGATCAACCTTGCTTTGTAAATCTCCTGGCAAAAAGCCTAAATTCTCACCGGCTTCAATGGCAGGTCTTGTTAAAATAATTTTATTTACTTCATTATTTCTTAAGGCTGTAATTGCCATTGCCATTGCCAGATAGGTTTTACCTGTACCGGCAGGCCCTACACCAAAAACTATCATTTTATCTCTTATTAAGTCTACATATTTCTTTTGACCTAATGTTTTGGGTTTAATAGGCTTCCCCATTATTGTTCTACAAATAATGTTATCATCTAATTCAACTATTGCAGATTCTTTTTCCTCAAAGCTTAAAGACAATGCATAATCAACATTTTGTTCTGTGATTTCATTTCCTCTTTTTGCCAATTCAATTAATTGGTTAAACACGCTTTTAGCTCTTTTGGTGGCCGTTTCACCACCGATTATTTTCAAATCTCCATCTCGTGAAATAATCGTAACATGTAAGGTCTTTTCAATCTTCTTAATATTATAATCAAATTGACCAAATACAGTTTTCTCATATTCTGCAGGAATATCTATAATATTTTCTATTACACTCATTAATTTACCTGTCTGCTGTTGTCTGCTCAACAGATTCCTTTTCTTGTTTTATTTTGTTTAAGGTTGAATCTTTTATGTATTGCACCTTGCCAACTGGTAAAATGCATATAACATCACCCTTATATTGGTAAAATTCTTTTTTCCGTACTATTCTAACATTTTTTGCTAATATTTTGTAGCCTTTTTGTTCTAATATTGCTAATTTATTGTTTAACTTAGAGGATAAAACTTTTTCTGCCTGCTTTTTTGAATAATTTGCAGTTTTTATTGTATAATCTTTGCTTACATACTTGCTAAAGCCTATTGGAAAATAATAATTTTCAAAAAATTTTATTTTTGATTCGCTGTATTCAATATCTTTATTTTTTTTACTTTTAATATGCCATCTGTAGTTTTTTATAAAAGGGATGTAATAGGTTTTAGACGAATTATATATTTTATATTTATGTTTAACAGGAATTTGGTCATTATAATTAAATTTAATTTTCCCTAAAATATCTCCGTCAGAGCCGGTAATAACCGAGTAAAGCTTTTGACCTGATTCATCTGCAACGTCTGTTACACCCTTAATAAGAATTTGATTTTTATGTACATATTGATTTTTCTTAACTAATGGCGTACCTTTTCTAACCACTATAGATTGAATTTTTCCTGAATATTTGGAAACAATGTTATAAGGACGGCTTTCTTTTTTTGCAATTTCAGTAATATAATTTTCCTTTATGTGAATTATAAGATTAGTGCCTTTTATTTCAGCACATACCCAACTTATGTCATTATAATTTTCTCTGATGTTTTTTTCTATATTTTCGCAATTTACTTTATTTTTCAAAACCCCTTCTGTTACATTAAGGCAGCTGACATAATCTAAAATTTCTTTTTGGGTATATGAATAGTTGCCGTTTATTGTTATCTTCCAAATAAATTGAGTGCAAATAACTATAAATAAAATAAAAAATATAGCAAATGTGGCAGCTAATTTAATAAAAAAACTATGAGTAATTGTTTTATACAAACCAAACTCGTGAACATTTATTATTTTTATATTATTATCTTTCGCTATTTCTGTAACAGTATTATAATCTGACGAATTAATTGTAAAAGATGCCAGGGAATCATTTCCATTTTGATTGAAAGTTATATCTCTTATTTTTATCTCTTTAGTATTGTTTAAGAATCTGTAAATATGTTTGGAATTTATTGTTATTCTATATAAATGAAATTTCATTTAATACCCCACTTACAACCATAGACTCGCTATTGTAATATTTTATGTTTAACTTTTCGCCTTTTATTAATAAATTATATTTTTTGCACATAATTAATATTTCATTATCTTTTATCTCTTTTAAACATCTATAGTTTTCTACAACAAATTCATTTCTGCCAATAATTTCTATTAACGAATCTTTATGTACAACGTCTCTTGGAAGGTCGTATTTATCATCAACATTAAACATGGCGTTTGCTCCTTTGGAATTAATTAGGCAGTATTAAGCAGATTATTTATATTTATTAGATTATGTTAAAGGTAAAGATTTTATTACATAAAAAAGCCAGGACATAAGTCCTGACTTTTTATAATTAATTATATTTGCGCTTTCTAGCAGCTTCTGATTTCTTCTTACGCTTTACGCTTGGTTTTTCGTAATGTTCTCTTTTACGAATCTCCTGCTGAATACCAGCCTTTGCGCAATTTCTCTTGAATCGACGTAATGCACTGTCGATTGATTCGTTTTCTTTTACGATAACGCTTGACATCTGTTCTTCCCTCCCTTCAGTTATAGATTCCTAAAACTGTAGGTATTTGTGTTAAAACACCTTAAATATTATAACATATTTTTTCAATGCGTCAACCTTATTTTTGAAATAATACAAAATTATAACTGGCTTTCCAAAATCTCTTTTGCCTTTTCAATTGCCATATCAGCACCAGCTGGATTTTTACCACCTGCTTGAGCCATGTTTGGACGACCACCGCCGCCACCTCCGACACATTTAGCAATTTCTTTAATCATATTTCCGGCATGAGCTCCCTTTGAAATCGCATCATCATCAGCCATAACAATTACATTGGCTTTGTCATTTGTTGTTGAAACAATAACAACAACTCCGCCACCCATTTTTTCTTTTAACTGATCACCAAGATTTCTTAAACCATTCATATCCACATCAGCTACCTTTGTAGCAAGAAGTTTAACTCCCTTTACTTCTACAACGTTGTCTAATGCGTCTCCAACAGATTCGTTAGCTAATTTTGCTTTTAACTTTTCATTTTCACTTGATAATGATTTGATTTCATCATTTAATGAATGAATCTTCTTTGTTAAATTATGTGCATCACTTTTGGCAGCCTTTGCAGCTTCATTTAATAATTTTTCCATTTCTTCAAAATGCTTAATTAAACCATTTCCTGTTAAGGCTTCAATTCTTCTAACACCTGCAGAAATACCGGCTTCAGAAATAACCTTTAAGTATGAAATTTCCTTTGTGTTTGAAACATGAGTACCACCACATAATTCAATAGAGAAATCTCCCATAGATACAACTCTAACTGTATCTCCGTATTTTTCTCCAAATAATGCCATAGCACCTGTTTTCTTAGCTTCTTCTAATGTCATTTCTTTTGTGACAACATCTAATCCATTAGCAATCTGTTCATTGACAATAGATTCAACTTTGGCAATTTCTTCTTTTGTCATTGCCTGGAAATGTGTAAAGTCAAATCTTAATCTTTCAGCATCAACATAAGAACCTGCCTGCTCAACATGTTCGCCTAAAACAAGTTTTAATGCCTTCTGTAATAAATGTGTTGCACTATGGTTTTTAGCAATTGCTTCTCTGTTAGCACTGTAAACTTTAAGAGCTGCTTTATCTCCAACCTTTACCATACCTTCTGCAACATATCCAACATGTCCAATCATTGAGCCATGAAGCTTAATTGTATCTACAACTTTAAATTTTCCGTTAGCTGTTTCAATAATACCTTTATCACCTGTCTGACCGCCCATTGTTGCATAAAATGGAGTCTCATTTACAAGAATTGTGCCATTATCGCCTTCAGCTAATGCCTGAACAACTTCTTTTTCTGTTGTTAAAGCTGTAATTTCTGATTCATTTTCCAATTTGTCATATCCAACAAACTTTGATGTTAAATTCTTATCAAGACTTTCGTATACTGTTTCATCTGCACCCATGTAGTTAGTTGTCTTACGGGCATTTCTTGCCTTTTCTCTCTGAACTTCCATAGCTTTTTTGAAACCTTCTTCATCTACGCTAAATCCTTTTTCTTCAAGAATTTCTTTTGTAAGATCAAGTGGGAATCCATAAGTATCATATAACTTAAAGGCATCGTCCCCTGATAAAGTCTTGTTTCCTTCTTCTGAAATTTTTGCTTCCATTTCAGCCAAAATATTAAGACCTGTATCAATTGTTTTATTAAATTTATTTTCTTCTTCAGTTAATACTTTGAAGATCATATTTTTCTTTTCTTCAAGTTCAGGATAACCATCTTTAGAACTTTCAATTACAGTTTTTGAAAGGTCTGAAAGGAACATTCCATCAATACCTAATAATCTTCCATGTCTTGCAGCACGTCTGATTAATCTTCTTAATACATATCCTCTACCTTCATTTGATGGCATAATACCGTCAGAAATCATAAATGTAGCTGAACGGATATGATCAGTAATGATTCTTATTGAAACATCCCATTTATATTCTTTCTTATATTCTTTTCCTGAAATTTCGCATACTTTATCACGTAAAGCTTTAATAGTATCAACATCAAAAATAGAATCAACATCCTGAACGACTGTTGCAAGTCTTTCAAGTCCCATACCTGTATCTATGTTCTTCTGCTTTAATGTTGTATAATTTCCTTTGCCGTCATTTTCAAACTGAGTAAATACGTTGTTCCAGATTTCAATATATCTGTCACATTCGCAACCTACAGTACAATCTGGTTTACCACAACCATATTTTTCACCACGGTCATAATAAATTTCTGAACAAGGACCACAAGGGCCTGCACCATGTTCCCAGAAGTTATCTTCTTTACCGAATTTGAAAATTCTGTCTTTTGGAATACCCATTTCTTTATTCCAAATATCAAAAGCTTCATCATCTTCTAAATAAACAGAAGGGTATAATCTGTCAGCTTCAAGTCCAACAACTTCTGTTAAAAATTCCCAAGACCAATGAATAGCTTCATGTTTAAAATAATCTCCAAATGAAAAATTACCAAGCATTTCAAAGAATGTACCATGTCTTGCAGTCTTACCAATATTTTCAATATCGCCTGTTCTAATACATTTCTGACATGTCGCCATTCTTGTTCTAGGTGGAACTTCCTGCCCTGTAAAATAAGGCTTTAAAGGCGCCATACCTGCATTAATAAGCAATAAACTGTTATCATTGTGTGGCACTAATGAATAACTGCTTTTTACTAAATGTCCTTTTGACTCAAAGAAATCAAGGAACATTTGTCTTAATTCATTTAATCCGTATTTCTTCATTGTAAGTTCCTCCTAAACTAATCAGCTTTAATCTGATGGAAAGCTTTTTTACCCTTCTTAATTAAGATAACACCTTCATCATTAAAATCAGCTGTAGTTAATGTTTTATCTATAGCATTTACTTTTTCACCATTAACAGAAACACTGTTCTGGTTTACTAAAGTTCTTGCTTCACTTCTTGATTTTGCAAGTTTTGTATCTACTAAAATTGTTAAAATATCAATTCCCTGTTCTAATTCAGCCTTTGCATATGTTGTTGTAGGAATATCACCTGAAATTCCTCCTTTAGCAAATATATTCTTAGCTGCATCTAATGCTTTTTTAGCTTCTTCTTCACCATGAACTAACTTAGTTAATTCATAGCCTAAAATTTCTTTTGCCTTATTAAGTTCAGCACCCTGCCATTTTCCCATTTCTTCAATTTCTTCTAATGGAAGGAATGTAAGCATCTTCAAGCATTTAATAACATCTGCATCATCAACGTTTCTCCAATACTGGAAGAATTCGTATGGTGATGTTTTTTCAGGATCAAGCCAAACTGCACCACTAACTGTCTTACCCATCTTCTTACCTTCTGAGTTAAGAAGTAATGTAATTGTCATAGCTGAGGCATCTTTTCCTAATTTACGTCTAATAAGTTCTGTACCACCAAGCATATTACTCCACTGGTCATCTCCACCAAACTGAAGATTACAACCATAATCCTGGAATAATTTGTAGAAGTCATAACTCTGCATAATCATATAGTTGAATTCTAAGAAGCTAAGTCCTCTTTCCATTCTCTGCTTGTAACATTCAGCAGTAAGCATTCTGTTTACACTGAAATGTGGTCCAACTTCTCTTAAAACATCAATATAATTTAAATCCATTAACCAGTCTGCATTGTTTACCATTAATGCTTTTCCGTCAGAAAAGTCGATAAATTTGCTCATCTGTTTCTTGAAACATTCAATGTTGTGGTCAATAGTTTCTTTTGTCATCATTTTTCTCATATCAGTCTTTCCTGATGGGTCACCAATCATTGCAGTTCCGCCACCTAAAAGAGCTATTGGTTTATTGCCGGCCATTTGAAGTCTCTTCATAAGACATAAAGCCATAAAATGACCTACATGAAGACTGTCTGCTGTTGGATCAAAGCCAATATAGAAAACAGCTTCACCTTTATTTATTAAATCACTAATTAATTTTTCATCAGTAACCTGTGCTATAAGGCCACGCGCTTTCAACTCTTCGTATGTGTTCATAATCTTATCTTCTCCTTCTATAGCATTATTTATGCTCAATCAAATAACAATTTTATCATAGTAGTTAAAATTTTACAATAACCCCTTTTCGTTATTTAAAGCAAAATACAAATAACTCCTTTGCTTTGATCATTTGTTATTTTTTCAACAGTCCCCTGCATTCTGGCTCTTGTATCTTCAGTTAAATTATCAATTTTATTGCTAATGCCTTCTTCCACTATCTGACCAATTGTTTTTCCGAAAATATTTGTATCCCAAATATCATCATGTTCTTCATTGGCATTTATAAATTCTATTAAATCCTTCGCCTGCTCTTCGTTACCTATAATTGGAGAAATTTCAGTTAATATATTCGCTTTTACAAAATGAATAGACGGTGCTGTTGCTTTTATTTTTACACCATAATTGCTACCGTTCTTTATTAATTCGGGACTATCTAAAACTATTTCTTCCTTGTCAGGCATAACAATTCCATAACCTGTTTCCTTCACTTTTGTTATGGCAGAATTCACTTTATCATAACCTGTTTTTTTTGCTGCAAGCTCTTTGATAAATCTTATAAGATGCAACTGATTTTCAATTTTGCTGCCTGTAATTTCTGATAATGTGTCATAATAAGAACTTTCGTCCACAGAAAAGTCCATAACAACTTTACCATTGGATAACTCAACCATTGATACAGACATGTTTTTTACATAATTTTTGTCAGGACTAAAAATAAAATTTTTTATATCTTTAATTTTAGTAATTTTTTCTAAAATCTGTTTAGAATATTCTATTATGTATTTCATCAGATCACTGTCTAAATTGATTATTTCAAGCCATTTTGGAACATTAAATACTATTTCGGTAATTGGAAATTCAAATAATATATTTTCTAAAATATTATTAATGTCATCTTCGTTTAATTTAAGACAGTTTATTGCTATTGTTGATACATCATATTTGCTTTCAATAGTTTTTTTCAATTCCAGACACTCTTTTGATGTAGGCTCCATTGAATTAACAAGAATAATAAAAGGCTTATTAATTTTTTTTAACTCATTAACTGTTTTATCTAATGCCTTGTTGTAGTCTTCAACATTCAAGTCAGTAAAACTTCCGTCACTTGTTATAACTACACCAATTGTTGAGTGTTCTGAAATTACTTTCTCTGTACCAATTTCAGCAGCTTTTGAAAAAGGAATTGACTGTTCAAACCAAGGTGTTTTTACCATTCTTTCAGAATCTTCCTCCATGTGACCTGTAGCCCCATCAACCATAAAGCCAACACAGTCTATTAGTCTAACATTAATATTAGCTTTGTTACCAATATTAATTGTCACCGCTTTATTAGGTATAAATTTAGGCTCTGTTGTCATTATTGTTTTACCGGCTGACGATTGTGGCAGCTCATCCATTGCTCGTTTAACCTCATTTTCATCTTTTATATTTGGCATTACAGCCACATCCATAAAATTCTTAATAAAAGTTGATTTTCCAGTTCTAACAGGCCCCACAACCCCTATGTAAATTTCCCCCTTTGTTCTTTTTTCAATGTCATTATATACATTAAAATCCATAAAAACCTCCCAGTGCATATATTAATACTAAAATATATGGCAATGAGAGGTTTTTTATTACTTTTTACATTAACGGAGAAATTAGTCTTAATAATTTCCCACATACTTTATACCATAAAGGCCTGTTTCTACATTCTATTAAAGAAACCTTTTTTGATACAGCAAGCATATTTTCATAGTCGGCTTCTATATCATAAATTACATTATTTTTATAAATAAAGCATCCATTTTCAAAATGTAAATATAAACTTCTATAGTCTAAATTAATTGTTCCAACAGTTGCTTTTTCATCATCACTAATAAACATTTTAGCATGAGTAAAACCGGGTGTGTATTCATAAATTTCCACACCAGCTTCGATTAACTCACTGTAATATGTTCTTGCTATACAATAAGCGTATGGTTTGTCAGGTATACCTGGCATGACAATTTTTACATCTACACCACGTTTTGCCGCAAATTTTAACGCAGACATCATAACATTATCCAAAATTAAATATGGTGTGACAATATGAAGATATCTGTTGGCTGTATTAATCATATGAAAATAAACAGATTCACCAACTCTTTCTTTTCCAACCGGCTCATCACCGTAGCCTATTATATAACCATTATCGTCATATATTTTTGGAATTTTTATATCTAAATATCTGTCAAAATTTCCAATTGTCCGCTCTGTTACATTCCACATTTGTAAGAATAAAAGTGTATAACTTTTTACTGCATCACCTTTTAACATAACCGCAGTATCTTTCCAATAACCGAATTTTTCAACAAGGTTCATATATTCATCTGCCAGATTAATACCACCGGTAAAAGCAACTTTACCGTCAATAACAAGAATCTTTCTATGATCTCTGTTGTTTTGCTCAGTTGTAAAAAAAGGTCTCGCAGGAGCAAAGGTTTTTGACTTTATGCCCATTTGACGTAGTTTCTTATAATAGCCAACCGGTAACTTTGTAAGGGAACAAAGGCCATCATACATTACTCTTACTTCTACGCCTTCTTTTGCCTTTCTTTCAAGAATATTAAGAACTGAGTCCCAGACTTTTCCCTGCTGAATAATAAAATATTCCATAAAAATAAAATCTGTGGCATTCTCCAATTCTTCAATTAAGGCTGTGTACTTTTCCTCTCCACAACTAAAATATGTAACATCAGTATTTTTATAAACAGGACAACCGGTGTAGTCATAAACATACTTTGCAATCATCGAGACCTGTTTATCCTGTATTTGTAAATCATTGTATATTTGCTGTTCAGGTTGCAAATATCGTTGAGACTTTAAATCAATATGTTCTATTTTTTTTCGAAGTTTTATTGAACCAGGTTGCAATTTAGTGTACAAATACATCAAAACACCAAATCCCGGAACTACAACGATAAAAATAACCCATATCAGTTTCATTGTGGGATCTGATTTATCGCTAACTATATATACAACCGATAAAACCTGTAACAATGTTACAACGTAAGAAACGCTTTTATCTAAAACAGCATTGTAGGCAACTGCCCAAAAAAATAAAACTTGTATGATAATCATTAAGGCAAATATAAAAATTCGACTAAATAAAAATGTTGCAATGCCTTTTTTTCCTTTATTTTTTGTCTTATCTAATTTGGTCTTATCCATTAAACTCCCCTTGAATATAATATATGTTATATTATATTAATTTATCTCCATTCTAAATCATGAAATTCGTTTGTCTGTTCACGCTCCATTAATTCCCACATTGCTTCTTCAGCAGGTTTGTTGTCAAAAAGGACTTCATTTACAGCTTCTACTATAGGCATGTCCACATTATATTTTTTTGCAAGTTCTAAAGCGGCTTTAGCTGAAACTGCACCTTCAACAACCATTTTTACTTCTTTAACAGCCTCATCTAATGTGTAGCCTTTGCCAATAAGGACACCGGCTCTTCTGTTTCTTGAGTGCTTACTGTTGCATGTTACAATTAAGTCTCCAATTCCTGATAGGCCATTGAAAGTTCTTGAATGACCACCCATTTTAACACCAAGAGCTGTAATTTCCTTGATACCTCTTGTAATTAAAGCAGCCTCTGTATTATCACCAAAACCAAGGCCGTCAATTATGCCGGCTGCAAGGGCTATAACATTCTTTAAAGAGCCACCTAATTCAATACTCTTTCTGTCAGGACTTATATATGTTCTAAAATATTTATTTGCAAACATTGTCTGAACTTTCTGTGCTACTTCTTTCTTCTTAGCACCAATAACTACAACTGTAGGTATGTTACGTCCTACCTCTTCAGCATGGCTTGGACCTGAAAGTACAACAGCCTCGCATGTTGGTAATTCTTCTTCCATAATTTCTGTCATTGTATCAAAAGTCTTATCTTCAATTCCTTTTGCAACATCAACAATTATCTGACCGTCAGGTATAATATCTTTTAATAATTTAGATGTACTTCTCACAAATGATGAAGCAACTGCCATAACGATTAATTCAGAATTCTTAACAGCTTCTTCAATATTATTTGTAATTATAATATCTTCTGGAATTTTTATTCCAGGCAAACTTATTTTATTTTCTCTATCTTTGCTTAATAAATCTACTTCTTTCTGCAATGCAGACCATATTGTTACATTATGTCCGTTTCCATATAATATTTTTGCAAGAGCAATGGCCCAACCACCACCGCCTAATACTGTAACTTTTGACATATTACGCCTCCTTTTTCTGACCAATTTTTCGTTCTGTTCCATTGGCCAGTCTTTTTATATTATCTTTATGTCGTATATAAGACAAAACCATCATGATTCCAACCAAAATATACGATTCTAATTTTTCACTTTGATTTAAGTTATGCACCATGTTTAACTGACCGAATATTATCATTTCCAAAAAGAAACCTGTCATTAAGCATAATGAACTAAACGAAACATATTTAGTTAAAGCAAGTGCAACAAAAAAAGTTATTATGCCAAGAGCTAAAAATTTCCAGTCAAAAAAGACAAGTGAGAAAATAACTCCTGATGATGCTGCAATGCCTTTCCCACCTTTAAAATTCATATAAAAAGGAAAATTATGGCCTAAAATTGTCCCAAGCCCTGTATATAAGGCAATTGCAATTAAACTGTCATTACATGAATTTCTAAAAAGTAAATATGTAACACCTACGGCAAAAACAGCTTTAAGTGCATCGCCAAAAAATGTCATAAAACCATATTTTTTCCCAAGTGTACGCATGGCATTCGTTGTTCCTGAATTGCCACTGCCAAATTCTCTAATGTCTATATTATGCATTTTACCAATTATAAAACCTGTTTGAAATAAGCCGAAAATATAACCGATAACAATGCAAATTATTTTCTGCCAAACCATCGCAAATACTCCTTAAATTAAAATGTTTATTTTTCTTTTCTTTCTCTAATAATAAATCTTAATGGAGTTCCTCTGAAACCAAAAGCTTCTCTGATACGGTTTTCAATGTATCTTGTATAGGAGAAATGCATTAATTCCTTATCATTTACAAAAATAACAAATGTTGGCGGCTTTACTGATACCTGAGTAATATAGTAAAGTCTTAAACGTTTACCCTTATCTGATGGTGGCTGTTGCATTGCTACTGCTTCTGCCATAATTTCATTTACAACACCTGTTTCTATTCTCATAGTGTGATTTTCAATTACCATATCAATCATATCAAACAACTTAGGTAATCTTTGACCTGTTTTTGCTGAAATAAACATAATTTCTGCATACTGCATAAAAGAAAGAATCTGTCTTACTTTATTAGTATACTCATAAACAGTCTTGTCATTTTTCTCAATTGCATCCCATTTATTTACGGCAATAATTATACCTTTTCCATTTTCATGGGCAATCCCAGCAATTTTTGCATCCTGTTCAGTAACCCCTTCAGTTGCATCAATAACAATAACCACCACGTCTGCTCTTTCTACAGCAGTAACAGTTCTAATAACACTGTATCTTTCAATATCTTCTTTTACTTTTGATTTTCTTCTAATACCTGCAGTATCAATAAAAACATATTCTTTTCCATTCCATTTAACATCAGTGTCAATGGCATCTCTTGTTGTGCCTGCAATATTAGAAACAATAACTCGGCTTTCACCTGTTAGTTTATTGATAATTGATGATTTTCCAACATTTGGCTTACCAACAATGGCGACCTTTGGCCTGTCATCTTCATCTTCTTCTAAATCAAGTGATTTAAAATGTTCAACAACCTTATCAAGCATGTCACCTATACCACTTCTCTGTGATGCAGAAATTGGAACAGGATCACCTATACCTAAATTATAGAATTCATAAACATCTGCCATCATTTTATTAAAATTATCTACTTTATTTACTACTAAAACAACCGGTTTCTGACTTCTGCGAAGCATATCTGCAACCTTTGCATCAGCATCAATTAAGCCCTGCTTTACATCTGTCATAAATATAATAACATCTGCTGTATCAATGGCAATCTGCGCCTGCTCACGCATCTGTGCTAAAATAATGTCACTGCTGTCAGGTTCAATACCACCTGTATCAATCATTGTGAAATTATAATTAAGCCAATCAATATCAGCATATATTCTGTCTCTTGTGACACCCGGTGTGTCTTTTACAATCGAAATTTTTTGTCCTGCTAAAGCATTAAATAATGTTGATTTTCCAACATTAGGTCTACCTACTATAGCCACAATTGGTTTACTCATATTCTCTCACCTCACCATTAGATTTTACAATAAGTACCATTATTTGTAAATTGCTTATTTTATTTCCAAAAAAGCCGCCAGATTTCCTCTTTTTCCGTTAGTGGCTCTATGGGAAAAGAGCATCTTATCGTTACAGCATGTACAAATATCAGGTAAATGAATATTCTCTTCTAATACACCACATTCCCTGAAAACTATTCTGTTACACTCCCATAAGTCCAACATATATTTACCATTTCCTTTATTCAAAAGGATATTGTCTATATTGTCAGGAAATGCCATCTTAAATTCATTAGCCACATCTTCACTAATTTCATAGCAACTCATACATATTGAAGGACCAATGCAGGCAATAACATCCTTGGAATCAGTACCGTAGTTTTCCTTCATTTTCTTTAGAGTACATGCGCCTATTTTCCCAACTGTACCTCTCCAGCCGGAATGAGAAAGACCTATGGCCTTGTTTTTTACATCTACCATATATAATGGAACACAGTCTGCAAAATATGTTGCCAAAACTACATTCTTTTCATTTGTAATCATTCCATCAATGTCAGTAAAACAATTTTCTTTATAAATACCGTTTCCCTTAAATTCTTTTCCAACTACAGCTACATTTGTAGTATGAGTCTGTTTACTACAAACGATATTTTTACTTTCAAACCCAATTGCATTTGCAATTATCTTGTGATTATTTACTACATTTTCTTCTAAATCGCCTCGACCAAAGCCTAAATTCATAGAACTTAAAACTCCCTGGCTTACACCACCTATTCTTGTGGAAAAGCCATGTGTAAGCCATGGTATTTCATCCATTGCTTTATATGAAATATATGGAACATCGTTTTTAAATTTTATAACAGTTGAATTTCTGCTTTTTTTGTTTAACAATACTATATTCATTACATTACTCCAAAACAATTATAAATATACCGAATTTGCTCCTCTGTTATTGCTATAACATCAAAACTGCACTGAAAATCCATAAAAATCTGGTTTTCATTTAAAAACCACATTGCTGTTTTGTAGATTTTCTGTTGTTTTCTATAATTTACCGCATCTAAAGGATTGCCATACATAAGATTTTTTCTATATTTTATTTCAATAAAATGCAATGTATCTTCCTTAGATGCAATTACATCGATTTCCCCTATTTTACAGGAATAGTTTGATGCAATAATTTTGAAATTCTCTTTTTTCAAATATTCAATGGCTTTTTTCTCGTAAAAACTACCAACTTTTCTTGTATTCATAGTCCCCCTTAAAATCATTATCTTACAAAAATAATTTAATAAATCATTTATCTTTTTACAAACAAATAAAGGGTAAATTATAATAATCTACACAAAATTCTTTATAAAAGTTTTTCTATGTATAGGACATGGACCTACTTTTTTCAAAGCTTCAATATGTTTTGCCGAACCATAACCTTTGTTTGAAGCAAAATCGTATTCAGGATAAATCTTATCGTATTCAACCATCATTGCATCTCTTGTAACTTTTGCTATTATACTTGCTGCACCAATGGAAATGCTTTTTGCATCACCCTTTATAATGGGAACCTGCTTCATATCAAGCCCCGGAATGTTTACAGCATCGTTTAACAACAAATCAGGCTGTTTTTCCATTGAAGCAATTGCTTTTCTCATTGCCTCGTATGTTGCCTGTAAAATATCGATTTCATCTATTCTCTCAGGACTTGATTGAGCAGTTTTTGCACATATGGCTTTTTCCATTATTTGTGGATACAACTCTTCTCTTTTTTTGGCAGAAAGTTTTTTTGAGTCATTAATGTATAAAATATTACATTCTTTTGGTAAAATCACAGCTCCTGCAACAACAGGACCGGCCAAAGGACCTCTACCAACCTCATCTATACCGCATATTAATTCATAATCAGAATATTTTCTTTCAAAATATTGTAAATTATAAATTCTTTCTAACTCTAAAAGATACTTTTGATGGTCTTTCCTTGCCTTTTCAACTAACTTTAAAACACCGCTTCTTTCATCACTTTTATATTCTTCAGCAAACTGTAATAAGTCTTTTTCATCCAAAAATGATAATTCTTTTTTAATATCTACAATACTTTTTCCCATTGTTTCTACCTTTTAATTTCTATCTAAAGTGATTCTGCCTAATTTTCCACTTCTAAAGTCATCTAAAACTATCTTACTTGTTTTGTCCAAATCAGGCTGATTTCCTTTCAATTTGCAACCTCTTACCTCTGCTATCTGATACATAATCTGTAGAATGTTATCATCGCCTTCAATACTATATCTGTCTTTGATTGCATTTGGATATAAGTTTTCTAATAGTTTAATTAGCTGGAATGCAAGTTCAGATACATCTAAAATATTATCATTCATTGAGCCAATAAAAGCTAAATGCATACCGATTTTCTGGTCATCAAATTTAGGCCATAAAACCCCCGGTGTGTCCAAAAGTTCAAGATTCTTATTAAGTCGAATCCATTGTTTTCCTTTTGTTACTCCCGGCTTGTTACCTGTTTTTGCACAGTTCTTTCCTGCATAAGCGTTAATAAAAGTAGATTTACCAACATTTGGTATACCAACTACCATAGCTCTAATTGGTCTGTTTTTTATGCCTCTTTTTAAATTCCTTTCTATTTTATCTTTACAGGCAATATTAACAGCATTATTAATTTCCTTAATGCCCTGCTTATTTTTAGAATTGATTTTTAAAGCAACAATTCCTTTTTCCTTAAAATATTCAATCCATTTATTATTTTGCTTTTCATCTGCTAAATCAGCTTTATTTAATAAAACAAGTCTTGCCTTATTCTGACCAAGATTGTCAATTTCAGGATTCCTACTACTTAACGGAATTCTTGCATCTAATAATTCAATTATTAAATCTATTAATTTTATATCTTCCTTCATTTGACGCATGGCTTTTGTCATGTGTCCCGGAAACCATTGATAATCCATAATCTTTCTCCTAAATTTTCTATTAAATAAAAAAGGAACGAGAATAAACCCGCTCCTTTTTTAAAGTAATAATTATTTAACTAATTCTTTTACCTTAGCAGCCTTACCAACTCTGCTTCTAATGTAGTTAAGTTTAGCACGTCTTACTTTACCCTGTCTTACTACTTCAATCTTAGCAATGTTTGGTGAGTATAAAGGCCAAGTTCTTTCTACACCAATACCGTTTGAATTCTTTCTTACTGTGAAAGTAGCTCTGTTGCTTCCACCCTGTTTCTTAAGTACAAGACCTTCGAAAATCTGAATTCTTTCTCTGTTTCCTTCAACGATCTTAGCGTGAACCTTAATTGTGTCACCTACGTTAAAAGGTGTTACTTCCTTAATCTGTGCATCTTCAATTTCTTTAATTAATTCCTGCATAATTTCCTCCTTATTTATTCCGATGTTCTTAATACATAATGTAACAGAGGACCATCTTTTTTTATACAGCGTTTGTTATAATAACATAAAAAACTTTATTTATCAAGTGTTTTTATGAATTTTATATCTTCTTTTGTCAAATTAGCTTCTTCCATTAAATCAGGACGTCTTTCAATTGTTCTAATAATAGATTGTTTCCTTCTCCATTCATCAACCTTCAGATGATTCCCCGATAAAAGAATAGGTGGTACTTCCTTGCCCATAAATTCAGCAGGTCGTGTGTATTGTGGGTATTCAAGTAAATTATCATTAAATGACTCAAACTCTGCAGACACCTCATTATTTAACACTCCGGGAACAAGTCTTGAAATTGCATCAATCATAACCATGGAAGGCAATTCACCACCTGTAAGGACATAATCTCCTATTGAGACATTATCTGTAACTATCATTTCAAGAACTCTTTCATCAATGCCTTCATAATGACCACACAAAAACACTAAATCTTTTTCATTTGAAAACTCTTCCGCCATTAACTGATTAAAAACTTTTCCCTGTGGAGTTAAGTATACAACCCTTGGTTTATAACCAATTTGTTCTACTACCGATTCATAACTTTTATATACAGGTAATGGTTGCATTACCATGCCTGCCCCACCACCGTAGGGATAATCATCTACCTGACCATATTTATTGCCGGCAAAATCTCTTATATTTATAGCATTCAAGCTAATGAGACCGTTTTTAATGGCACGACCGGTAATACTTGTATTTACTCCCTGATTAATCATTTCAGGGAATAATGTTAAAACATGAAAATTCATTAATCCATTAATCCTTTCATAACATGAACTGTAATAGTTTTATTTTCAATATCCTTATTTAAAACACATTGCTCTATAACAGGGAACAGTACTTCCCTACCTTCAGGTGTTTTTACTACATATACCCCATTGGCGCCTGTTTCCATTACATCAACCAGTTCACCAATGTAATTTTTTTCTTCATCAACAACATTGCACCCTATTAAATCAACGATAAAATGTTCATCTTCGCCTAATGGAATTGCATTTTCTCTAGACACAAGCAAATCCAGCCCTTTAAATTTCAAAATATCATTAATGTTATCGTATTGCTTAAATTTTAAAATAACCATATTTTTGAAATATTTTACACCTGTTACATTTACATTTATATATTCTTTTCCCGTATTAATTACAGCTTCTTCTAAATAATCAAATCTTTTTATATCATCTGTAGTAGGAAATACTTTAACTTCTCCTTTTATTCCATGAGAGTTTGTAATAACTCCAACTCTTAAATACTGTTCCATAATTTCTCCCTCTCACATAAAATGAACTTGGACATTGTCTTCTATACATAACAAGGCTGGAAAATTTTCCAGCCTTGTTGCACTTGTACTAAAGTGATTTTATTGAATTTCAACTTTAACTTTTTTGTCGCTTTTAGAAGATGCAGCCTTAACTACTGAACGAATAGCCTTAGCAATTCTTCCCTGCTTTCCGATTACTTTTCCCATATCGTCACTGGCAACATGTAAAGTAATAAGTATTTCTCTTTCGTTTTCAGTTTCAGATACTACAACTTCATCAGGAGAGTCAACAAGTGCTTTTGCAATTGTTTCTACCAATTCTTTCATGAATTTGCCCTCCGATATTATTTTTCAATACCAGCAATCTTTAAAAGCTTTCCAACTGTTTCTGTTGGCTGTGCTCCTGTTGATAACCATTTCTTTGTAGCTTCTTCGTTTAAATCAAATATACTTGGTTCCTGATTTGGATCGTATGTTCCGATTTCTTCGATGAATCTTCCATCTCTAGGTGCTCTTGAGTCAGCAACTACTATTCTGTAGATTGGATGTCTCTTCTTTCCCATTCTCTTTAATCTAATCTTTACTGCCATTTTTTCTTTACCTCCGTAAAATAATTTAATTTCTAATATTTATGTTTAAAAGCCAAAAGGCATTTTAAATCCACCTTTACGTTTTCCTTTTCCACCCATCATGCCAGGCATGGTCTTCATCATTTTTCTTGCCTGTTCAAACTGTTTTACAAGCTTATTAACTTCGCTTATATCAACACCGGCACCCTTTGCAATTCTCTTCTTTCTTGAAGGATTCATAAGGTCAGGATTGCCTCTTTCTTCTTTCGTCATCGAATAAATAATTGCTTCAATCTTTCCAAGATGTTTATCATCAGGAAGCATATCTTCCTTTATCTGACCACCAACTCCCGGTATCATCTTAAGCAAGGATGATAAACCACCCATGTTTCTAATCTGAGCCATATATTCAAGATAATCATCAAAAGTAAACTGGGCTTTCTTAAGCCTCTGTTCCATTTCTTTTGCCTTATCCTGATCAATTGACTGCTCAGCCTTTTCAATAAGAGAAAGAACATCTCCCATTCCTAAAATTCTTGATGCCATACGGTCCGGATGAAATTGTTCTAAATCTGATAACTTTTCGCCCATACCTATATATAAAATTGGCTTGCCTGTAACTGCCTTAATTGAAAGAGCAGCACCACCTCTTGTATCACCGTCTAATTTTGTAACAATAATACCGTCAATACCAATCTTATCGTTAAATTCTTTTGCAACATTAACTGCATCCTGTCCTGTCATAGCATCTACAACCAAAACAGTTTGTGTAATGTCTACATTATCTCTAATCTCCACAAGTTCGTTCATCATGTCTTCATCTACATGTAAACGACCTGCTGTATCAAGGATTACAACATTGTTGCCATTTTTCTTTGCATGTTCAATAGCTGCCTTTGTAATATTTAAAGGCTTTTGTTTATCTCCCATTGAGAAAACAGGTACCTGCTGTTTTTCACCGTTAATCTTTAACTGCTCAATGGCAGCCGGTCTGTAAACGTCACAGGCTACAAGTAAAGGTTTCTTACCTCTTCCTTTAAGCTTGCCTGCAATCTTAGCAGTTGTTGTAGTTTTACCGGCACCCTGAAGTCCCATCATCATAATAACGGTAATTTCATTATCCGGTAACAATTTAAGTTCTGTTGTTTCAGAACCCATTAAAGCTGTAAGTTCTTCGTTTACAATCTTTATAACCATCTGACCTGGTGTTAAACTTGTTAAAACATCCTGACCAATGGCTCTTTCATTTACTTTTTTAATAAAATCTTTAACAACCTTAAAGTTTACGTCAGCCTCAAGTAAAGCAATCTTTACTTCTTTTAAAGCTACTTTAACATCTTCTTCTGTAAGACGCCCCTTGCCACGCAAATTTTTGAATATATTTTGTAATTTATCGGATAAGCTTTCAAATGCCAAAGCCCTACCTCCTAGTAATTATCTAAAATTTCCTGTGCAATTGTTTTTATTTCATGAATGTTGTTCTTGTCACCGCTGTCTGCTAACTGACATATTTTTTCAACATCCTCTTTAGTTTTGGAAAATCTTTCAAGTAAATGTAACTTTTCTTCATAACCATTCAAAGTCTTGTCACATCTTTTTACTAAATCGTGTACACCCTGTCTGGATATACCTCTTTCTTCTGCGATTTCTCCTAAACTTAAGTCATTTAAAATAAAATCTTCATATATTTCTTTTTGATGATTAGTTAATAGTTCTCCATAAAAATCATATAATAAAGAACTTTTAAATATATCTTTCATAAAAACGCACCTTGCCTACCTGACATATATTACACTAAAGAAAAGAAGGTGTCAAGTATTTTTTCTTGACACCTTCCAGCTTTATTTTTCAGCAATTTATTTTCTATAAGTTTGGAGCCTGCTCTACAGGATTATAGCCTGCTTTGCTTAATGCTTTTAATATCTGTTCCTTATGGTCATGACCGAAACATTCTAATGTAACTTTAAGTTCCACAGCCGCATTTCTGTTTACTGATACAAACTGGTTATGGTCAAGCTTAATTACATTACCCTGCTGTTTTGCAATTGTATTTGCAACCTTAACAAGTTCGCCTGGCTTATCAGGAAGTAAAACAGAAACTGTAAATACACGTCCTCTTTGAATTAAACCATGCTGTAATGTAGAGGACATTGTAATAATATCCATATTACCACCACTGATAATTGAAACAATCTTCTTATCCTTACATTTCAAATGCTTTAATGCAGCAATTGTAAGAAGACCTGAGTTTTCAGCAACTAATTTATGATTTTCTACCATATCAAGGAACGCATCTATTAATTCATCGTCTTTAATGGTGATAATTTCATCAATATTTTTCTGTATGTATGGGAAAATATTTTCTCCCGGTGTTTTTACAGCTGTACCGTCAGCGATAGTGTTGGCACTTGGTAAAGTTACAATATGTCCTGCTTCTAAGCTTGCTTTCATGCAGGCTGCATTTTCAGGTTCAACACCAATTACCTTAATTCTAGGATTTAAAAGCTTGGCAAGTGTACTTACACCTGTTGCAAGTCCACCACCACCAATTGGAACTAAAATATAATCAACTGTTGGTAGTTCCTTGAAAATTTCCATTGCAATACTACCCTGACCCGCAGCAACATCTAAATCATCAAATGGATGAATAAATGTATAACCTTCTTTTTGTGCAAGGTTAAGAGCATACTTGCATGCATCATCATATACATCCCCATATAAAATAACATCTGCCCCATAATTCTTTGTTCTGTTTACTTTCATTAAAGGTGTTATAGTTGGCATAACTACTGTTGCCTTAACGCCAAAGAGTTTTGCAGCATAGGCAACGCCTTGTGCATGGTTACCGGCCGAAGCAGTAATAAGACCTCTTTCTCTTTCTGCTTCAGATAAAGTACTTATTTTGTAGTAAGAACCTCTTACCTTATAGGCACCTGTAAACTGCATGTTTTCAGGTTTAATATAAACATTATTTCCTGTCTGTTCACTAAAATAATCACTGTAAATTAAATTAGTATTCAATGTTACTTTTTTTACTATTTCACTAGCTTCTTCAAATTTTTTTAAATCTAATTTGTCACTCATTTTTGTCCACACTTTCTTTTTATTCTGTAAATAGAGCCTCTACAAACTCTTTTGAATCGAATCTCTGTAAATCATCAATCTGTTCACCAACACCAATATATTTAACCGGTATCCCAAGTTCAGCCTGTATTGCTATTGCTATACCACCCTTTGCCGAGCCATCCATTTTAGTAAGAATTACACCTGTTATATCAGCACATTCCTTAAACTGTCTTGCCTGTTCCAGAGCATTCTGACCGGTTGTTGCATCAAGTACAATAAAATTCTCACGTCTTGTTCCTGGAAATTCTTTGTCAATAATTCGATTTAACTTTTTTAATTCTTCCATTAAATTCTTCTTATTATGGAGTCTGCCTGCTGTATCACAAAGTAAAATATCTGCATTTTTATTTTTAGCAGAACTAATTGCATCGAATAATACTGAACCAGGATCGGAACCTTCCTTTCCTGATACAATATCAACCCCTGCCCTATTAGCCCATTCTATAAGCTGATCCGCAGCAGCAGCTCTAAATGTATCCCCAGCAGCTAAAACTACTTTCTTACCATTATTCTTAAACTGGCTTGCAAGTTTACCTATTGATGTTGTTTTACCTACACCATTTACACCAATCATTAAAATAACAGATTTTTCATTTTCAAAATCATAAGCGTTTTCGCCAATGTACATTTGTTCTTTTATGTTTTCAATAAGTAATTCCTTACATTCCATAGGCTCTTTTATATTTTTTTCTTTTACCTGAGCACGCAAATTATCAAGGATTTCTTCTGTTGTATTAACACCAATGTCACTCATAATAAGGATTTCTTCTAATTCCTCATAGAAATCTTCATCAATGTGAGAAAAACCTGTAAAAATAGAATTCAAACCTGAAACAATATTATTTCTTGTTTTTGTTAATCCTGATACAAGTTTCGAAAAGAATTTTCCTGCCATAACTTCCTCCTATTTTATTTATCTAAATCATTTTCAAGTAAGTCTACAGAAACAAGAGCTGAAATACCCTTTTCCTGCATTGTAATACCATACAAGCGGTCTGTGCAATTCATTGTACCACGTCTGTGTGTAATTACAATAAACTGAGTGTTCTTTGTAAGTTTATGTAAATATTCAGCAAATCTTACAACGTTAGAACCATCAAGCGCTGCCTCAATTTCGTCTAACAGACAGAAAGGCGATGGTTTCAAATTCTGTATTGCAAATAACAAACTAATGGCAGTTAATGCTTTTTCACCACCGGATAACTGCATCATATTTTGAAGTTTTTTGCCTGGTGGTTGAGAAATAATATTAATTCCTGCATCTAAAATATCTTCAGCATCAGTTAATTCAATTGTTCCTTTTCCACCACCAAATAATTCCTTAAACACAATATCAAATTCTGTTTTTATTTCTTCGAACTTTTCTTTGAACTGCTTACGCATTCCAACTTCAAGCTCATCAATTATTTTAAGAAGATTTTCTTTTGCTTCCATTAAGTCTTCATGTTGCGATTTCATAAACTGATAACGCTCATTTACTTCCTTAAATTCTTCAATGGCATTAATATTTACATCACCTAAAGACTTCATTTGCTTTCTAATTGAATTAATGTTGTCTCTAATTTCACTCTTATTTGTAAAATCAGAATTTTTCATTTCAGCAGCTGTTCTATATGTGATTTCATATTCATTCCACATATAAGCTTCTTTGTTTTCACTCTTTTCTTCCAGAGCTTCTTTTTGGCTACTTAAACGATAAATTTCTTTATCAAGAGATGAAATTCTTTCTGACAATTGTTCTCTCTTCTCAAAGAATTCCTTATGTTCTTTACTTTGATTTTCTTTTTCAGTAATTGCCTCTTCAATCTCTTTATTTAACTGTTCAGTTAAATCTCTTGCTTTATTAGCCTCTTTCGTGAGATTTTCTATAGCTTCCAATCTTGCAGAAATTTCAACATTGTTTTCTTCCGAATTATTTTTTATGTTATCAAGTTCTTTTGTAAGGGAATTAATAACATCTTTTGCCTTATTGATTTTTTCAACAATAAATTCATGCTTTTGCTTATAGTTAGCAATTTCAATGTTAATTTCTTCTAAAATTGAGCTCTTCTCACCAATACTTTCTTTTAGAGAATTTAACTTCTTAGTCTTTTCAACTACCTGTTCTTCTAATTCACTGTTTTTATTTTCAGTTCCGGTTAGTTCTTCGTTTAACTGTGTGTTGTTTTTACTAATGTCACTAATTTCAGACTGCATATCAGAATTTTCCTGTTCGAAACTCTGATACTCAAGCATAATACTGTCTTTTCGTGCATTAGCCTGCTTAAGATTAATTTCCAATGTGTTTTTAATAATCATTTGTTCCTGAAGAGCTTTATTTATTTTTTCTTCCTCTTCACTTAAAACACCTGACTCACTTTTATTTTTTAAAAGTTGTTTGTCTAAATCTTCTTTTTCCTTTTTTAATTTAGTTAAAGACTTTTCGATTTCTTCAATTTCTCTACGTCTTCCTAAAAGATTGCTGTTATTCTTAAATGCACCACCTGAAATAGAACCACCTACATTTAAGTATTCACCTTCAAGAGTTACAATTCTAACAGTGTATCTATATTTTCTTTCAATGGAAATGGCATTATCAATTGTATCAACAACCATAACCCTTCCTAAAAGATATTTAGCAACACCCTCATATTCTTTCTTTATTTCCACTAAGTCACTGGCAAGACCTACAACTCCTTTTTCTTCCAAAGCATCCGGAGCATTAAAGTTTGTCTTATTACTCATACTGCTTAAAGGAAGAAATGTGGCTCTACCATATCTGTTTTTCTTCAAATATTCAATTGTACCTTTGGCTGTTGTTTCTGTATCAGTTACAATATTTTGAATATTTCCGCCAAGGGCTGTTTCAATTGCCACTTCATATTTTTTATCAACCTTAATAATATCCGCAACAACACCAATGATACCTTTTTTAGATTCCTTAAGTTCCATTACTCTCTTAATACTATTGCCGTAGCCTTCGTATCTTTCAGTAATATTCTTTAAAGTTTCTAAATTAGATTTTAATTTATGATATTTCTCCTGATTTTCAGATAAACGTTTACTTAATTTACTGTTTTCAATTCTAAGAGAAACTATTTTTTCTTTGTATTCCTGAAGTTTTCCCTGAACTTCTTTAATTTCCTTATTAACATCTTCTAACTGTTCTTCAAACTGTTTAATAGCATTTTCCTGACCATCTTTTCTATTTTGAAAATCAATCAGTTTCTGATTAAGCTGTGACTTTCTAATATTAATCTGCTCTAACAAAGTATCAAATCTTTGAATTTTGCTTTTGATAGATGACTTTGTATTTAAAAGATTAATTATTTCTTCTTTATCATGCTCAATTTCCTGTTCTAAATGAGATATTTCGTCATTAACACTTGCAATTTCTCCATTAGACTTTGTTTGTGTTTCGATAATCTCATTTAACTGCTTTTCATTTTCTTCTTTTTCTTTTGTGGAGTCATCTAATTCTTTTGACTGTTGTTCAATTTCCTTTGTAATTGAATCAATTCTCTGGTTAATATATGACTCATTGTTTTTGGCAGAATTAATCTGTTCCTTAATAACATTAATCTGACCTTCAAATTTCTCAATGTTTAAAATTGTCTCATTTAAAGTAGCCTTTTTAGTCTCAATTGAACTATTAATATCTTCTATTATCTGCTCTAACTTTGTGTAATCTTTCTTTATATTTTCAAATTCATCGTTTGCAATTTGCATGTCTGATGAAGCAATTTTTATTTTTTCATCTAATTGAACTAATCTGTTTTTAATTTCATCAAATTCAATTAAGAACATATTTACATCATTTACTTTCAAGTCTTCTTTTAAAAGTAAATACCTTTTAGCCTTTTCACACTGTTTCTCAAGAGGTATAACCTGTCGTTCAAGTTCTCCTAAAATATCCGTAACACGAACAAGATTCTGATTTTGGTCATCAAGTTTTTTCATGGCATCATTTTTACGACGCTTAAACTTAACAATTCCTGCAGCTTCATCAAAAAGTTCTCTTCTCTCTTCCGGTTTACCGCTTAGAATCTGATCAATCTGCCCCTGTCCAATAATGGAATAACCTTCTTTACCAATACCTGTATCATAGAAAAGTTCATTTACATCTTTTAATCGCACCTGTGTACCATTAATCATGTATTCACTTTCACCTGAACGGAAAAGTCTTCTTGATACTGTAACTTCATCATAATCAATGTTGAGCTTATGGTCTGCATTATCAAAAGTAATTGCCACATAAGCATAACCCATAGGTTTTCTGTTTTCTGTACCGGCGAAAATAACATCTTCCATTTTTGAACTACGAAGCTGTTTTGTTTTCTGCTCACCAAGTACCCATCTTACCGCATCAGCAACATTACTTTTTCCTGAACCGTTTGGTCCTACAATACCTGTAATTCCGTTATGAAACTGAAAATTTATTTTATTTGCAAAGGACTTAAATCCATGAATTTCTATATTTTTTAAATACATACTAACTCCTGTTATCTAAAGTTTTAAGTGCATTATACGCTGCCTGCTGTTCAGCAGCTTTCTTAGTATGACCACTACCTCGTCCAATTACCTGTTCGTCAATTTTGGCAACAGCTTCATAATTTTTGTCATGGTCCGGTCCACTTTCGCCTACAATCTCATAAGACAGATTTCCTATTTTCACCATATTTACTCTTTCCTGCAAAACAGTCTTGCAGTCATGGAATAATCTTTTCTTTTCAATATCATTTAATGCAAACTGTAAAATAAAACTTCTTGCAGCATCAACACCCCCATCTAGGAATATTGCACCGATTAAAGCTTCAAAAGCATCTGAAACTATGGAATCACGTTTTCTACCGCCTGTTGCTTCCTCACCTTTTCCAAGATAAATAAAAGACTCCAATTCAATTTCTCTTGCGTCAATTGCCAAAGTAGGTTCACACACAAGACTTGCTCGAAGTTTTGTCATTTCTCCCTCAGGCATTTCATTCATGTTTTCAAATAAAAATTCGCTTGAAACCATTTCAAGTACGGCATCGCCTAAAAATTCCAATCTTTCATTATCTTTGATTTTCTTAACCTTATGTTCATTTGCAAAAGACGTATGTGTAAGAGCATTTATCAATAAATCTTTATCTTTAAATACATAATTTATATTGTCTTCCAAAATAGAATAATCTGTGTTCATAAAAATACCTCTATAACGCAACTTAAAGCCCTATTAAAATAGGGCTTTAGTATACTTGTAATGTTTTGTTCTTAAAGAGCTTCCTTTATCTTTTCGTAAGCATCTCCAACTGTTACAATTGATTCTGCCTGATCTGTTGGAATTTCAATACCAAATTCATCTTCAATTCCCATAATTATTTCTAAAACATCAAGTGAATCTGCTCCTAAATCATCTACAAACTTACTGTCGGCAGTAATTTTATCCTTGTCTAAATCTAAAACCTCTGCAATGGCATTAATAAGTCTATCTAATTCCATAATTAATCCTCCTTGCTTTCTAATGAAAGCTTTTCCTTAAATTTATTGTTAATATCCAATTCATTAAATGTTATACATTGTAAAATTGAATTTTTAATTTCAATTGCTTTTGAACTTCCATGTGTCTTAACTAACAACCCATTTAGTCCTAATAACGGTGCTCCACCATGTTCTTCCAAAGAAAATCCCTTAAGAGTTTTCTTTAAATCTTTCTTAATTAAAAGTGCTCCAATCTTTGTTTTGATAGAATTCATCATAGAACCTTTAATCTTGTCAATTAAAACACTTGCAACACCTTCATATAATTTAAGAATTACATTACCTACAAAAGCATCACAAACAATAACATCTGCATCCCCGTTAGGAATGTCTCTTGCTTCTATATTGCCAATAAAATTAATGCCTTCCATTTCTTTTAATAGTGGGTATGTTTCTTTAACTAAAGCATTTCCTTTTTCTTCTTCAGCACCAATATTAACAAGTGCGACTTTTGGATTCTTTACTCCAACAACATTTTCCATATAAACGGAACCCATCTTAGCAAACTGTAATAAATGTGATGGTCTTGCGTCTACATTTGCTCCACAGTCAATTAATAAAGAAAAACCTGTTTTTGTGGGAATTAATGGTGCTAGAGGAGGTCTTTCGACACCTTTTATTCTGCCAATAATAACATGTCCACCAACAAGATTGGCTCCTGTACTACCTGCGGAAACCATAGCATCTGCTTCACCTTTTTTGACCATATACATACATTTCACTAAAGAAGAATCTTTTTTCTTTCTAATAGCTGCCACTGGGGGTTCTCCTGTTTCAATAACTTCTTTAGCATCAACTATCTCCAACTTGTCAGATGAAGGATATTTTTCAAGTTCTTTTTTTATATCGTCTTCCCTACCAACAAGCTTTATTAGCATATCTTTATTTTCATTAGCAGCTAAAACAGCTCCCTTTACTATTTCACCAGGTGCATTATCTCCACCCATGCAATCTAATGCAATTATAGTCTTCGACATATATAGTCCTCCTTTTACGCATAATGATAATATACTAAAAAATCCTAATAAAATCAAGAAACATATACTAAAAGAAAAATACTGTACATGCTATATGTATAGCAATATACAGTATCAAAACTTCCTATCACACAAAAATAAGACTCTGTGAAAACTCACAAAGTCTTATTTTTATAATTAGTCAACTGAAACTATTTCTTTTTTGTTGTAGCTTCCGCATGCCTTGCATACTCTATGTGGCATCATTAATGTTCCACACTTGCTGCACTTTACAAGGTTTGGAGCTGACATCTTCCAGTTTGCTCTTCTCTTATCTCTTCTTCCTTTTGAAGATTTGTTCTTTGGACAGATAGACATGGTTTACACCTCCTTAAACTGATTAAAAACATCTAATATTTTCGACATTCCCGTTCCTGGTTTTGCGTCTTCGCAATTACAGGATCTCAAATTGAGATTTGCGCCGCATCTATTACAAATTCCCTTACAGTTTTCACTGCAAAGAACTTTCATAGGAAAATTAACCAGAATCTCGTTATTAATAAATACCTCTGAATCAATCTTTGTACCGTCCAGATAATTAGTTTCATCCAGATCTGCTATACGTTGTTCAGATGTTTTATTCAAATCTAAGTCCTTGAAACTGTCAATATTAATCTTGTAATCTACAGGTTCTAAACACTTATTACAAGGAATAGCCAATACAACATATCCCTTTGATGTAAAAGCAATATGCTTCTTACCATCATTATGAAAAATAAACTTAATATCACAATCCTTTACAGGATATGATTCTCTTTTAGTTTTGAATTTCTCATTTTCATAAGTTGGAGAAAAAACTTTCTCCCCGTCTTCTTCCTGTAGAAGTTCATATAAATCAATTATCATAATATTCCTTCTTCAAAGACACCTAAACAATTATACATATCCATCATATATTTGTCAAGCGTCATTATTTTTTTATATAATTTAAGAATTGTTTTATATTTAATTTTGTAATAACAAGCTTGAAAAACGCTTATATCTTACAAAATTGCTTTACTTAACAAGTTCTACTGTTTCTCTTGCAATAGCTAATTCTTCATTAGTTGGCACTACATAAACTTTAACTTTTGAGTCTGCAGTTGAGATAAGTTTCTCTTCACCTCTTATCTTATTAGCTTCTTCATCTAACTCTACACCTAAATATTTAAGATGCTTTACAACTCCTGCTCTTACTGCACTGTTATTTTCGCCAACACCTGCTGTAAATACAATTGTATCAACACCATTCATAACGGCAACATAAGCACCAACAAATCTTACAACAGTTCTAATGTAAGCATCAAGGGCTGATTTTGCAACTGCATTGCCTTCTTCAATAGCTTTAGTTATATCTCTGAAGTCACTTGAAACCTGTGACAAGCCGGCAACACCCGATTTTTTATTAAGAATATTAGTTATTTCAGATACATCTTTGTTTTCCATTTTAGCTAATACTTCTAAAATTCCGGGATCAATATCACCTGATCTTGTACCCATCATAACTCCTGCAAGGGGTGTAAGTCCCATACTTGTATCAACCGACTTTCCCCCATCTACTGCACAAATACTTGCACCGTTTCCTAAATGGCAAACAATTGTTTTAAGTTCTTCTACAGGCTTATTCATAATTTGAGCAACTCTCTTTGATACATAACTATGCGAAGTACCATGGAAACCATAACGTCTTATCTTATGTTTTTCATAGTATTCTCTTGGAATACCATATAAATATGCTTCTTCTGGCATAGTCTGATGAAAGGCTGTATCAAACACAACAACGTTTGGTGTATCTTTCATTATCTTCATACACGCCTTAATTCCAATTACATTTGCCGGATTATGAAGAGGTGCTAAATAATTGCACTTTTCAATCTTTTCAAGAACATCTTCATCAACAATAGCTGAAGATGAAAAATATTCTCCACCATGAACAACTCTATGACCAACAGCCTTAACTTCGCTCATATCATTTATAACACCTGTTTTTTCATCTGTTAAAGCAGATATAACCGCATTGATTGCTTCATTGTGAGTAGGCATGTCAACTTCTTTAGTCATTTTCTCACATTTATCGCTCTGGTATGTAATAGAACTTTTATCAATTCCTATTCTCTCACACAAACCTTTAGCTAAAACATGCTCTTTTTCTGAATCAATTAACTGAAATTTAAGTGATGAGCTTCCACAATTTATAACTAATACTTCCATTTGCTCCTCCCATATAAATTGTTTTAAATATAATTATATTTTCTGTTATCCTAAAAATTAGCTTGTATTAAAAAAATACAAGCTAATAAATACATATATTATAATATCAAATTCAAAAGATTTTTCAAATAAAAATTAAACTATTTTTGCCTGAACTGCTGTAATTGCTACTACACCAACAATATCCATTGCACTACAACCTCTTGATAAGTCATTAATAGGTTTTGCAATTCCCTGACATAATGGTCCGTAAGCTTCTGCACCACCTAATCTCTGTAATAATTTATAACCGATATTTCCTGCATCCAAATCAGGGAAAACCAAAACATTAGCTTTTCCTGCAACAGGACTTCCCGGTGCTTTAAATTCTGCAATTTCAGGAATTAAAGCTGCATCTGTCTGCAATTCGCCATCTATTAAGAACTGTGGATATTCTTTCTTTGCAATAGCTGTTGCTTCAACAACTTTATCCACATCGTTATGAGCAGCACTTCCGTATGAAGAATGTGATAACATTGCTACTCTCGCCTTTTTACCAACTAAATATTCAAATGACTCTGCACTACTTGCAGCAATATCTGCAAGCTGTGTTGGGTTAGGATTCTGATTCAGACCACAATCTCCCATAACAAATACACCATTAGCTCCCATATCTTTATTCTTTACACAAACTACAAAAAATGCTGATACTAACTTGCTACCAGGTTTTGTCTTTATAATCTGAAGTGAAGGTCTAAGTGTGTTAGCTGATGAGTGGCACGCACCTGATACTACGCCGTCTGCATCTCCACATTTAACCATCATACATGCAAAATACATATGATCACTAACAACCATGGCTAAAGCCTGGGGTTGTGTCATTCCTTTTGCTTTTCTTAACTCATAAAAACCTTCAGCATACTCCTTTGTTTTTTCATAATTTAAAGGATTAATTATCGTAGCACCCTCAATGTTATAACCACTTCCATATGTTTCTAATTCTTCGTCAGTTGCTAAAATTATAATGTCCGCAAAATCTTCTTTTATAATTTGTTCAGCAGCCTCGTATGTACGTTTGTCCATTCCTTCCGGTAATACAATCTTTTTTCTGTTCTTTCTTGCTTTTTCTTTTAACTCTTCAATAAAGCTCATATTTTTCTCCTTCTAAAAATTATTCTTCAATCCAATATTTATTATAGTATAAGCATAAATTTTAAACAACACCTAAAAGTGCCCTAATTTGTTGAAAGGTTGGTGCAATAATGATAAAATATTCACTTGTGAGGTGACAATATATGAAAACAATGGGAATTATAGCAGAATTCAATCCGTTTCACAACGGACATAAATATTTAATAGAAAAAGCTAAAAAAATTACAGGTGCCGAAAATGCCATTATAGTTTGCAGCGGCAATTATGTTCAAAGGGGGATGCCTGCTTTTTATGATAAATCCCTTCGCACCAAAGCAGCATTGAGAAATGGTGCAGATGTTGTTTTAGAACTTCCATGTTGCTATGCAACTGCTTCTGCAGAAACTTTCGCAGCATCAGCAGTTAAACTTTTGGACAGTTTAAATTGTGTGGACTATTTGTGTTTCGGCTGCGAAACTGACAACATAAAAGTTTTACCTAATATCGTAAGTATTCTTTTAAAGGAACCTGATGATTTCAAAAATATGCTGTCATTATATTTAAAAAACGGATATTCTTTTCCAAAAGCAAGAGCCAAAGCTCTTACAGATTATTGTTTAGAAAATAATATTTTACAATTTGATGAATTGGATAATCTTCTTAACAAACCTAATAATATTCTTGCTATTGAATATTTAAAGGCTATTAAAAGATTAAATTCAAGTATCAAACCAGTTGCCATAAAAAGAGTGGGTGCAGGATATAATTCTAAAAAGACTAACACAACTTTTGCTTCTGCTACAGGTATAAGAAATGAAATAGCATCAGGTAATCCCATTGAAAGCCTGATTCCTTCAAACTGTAATAATTTATATGGTAACAATTATTTGGAACTAAATGATTTTAGTCAAATACTTGCTTACAAACTTTTAAGCGAAGAAGATTTTACTGTTTATTATGATATAAACGAAGATTTAAGCAATCGAATCAATAATTTGAAATATAATTTTTGTAATGTAGAAGAATTTATAAAAGATTTACAATCAAAAAATTATACTTGTGCCGGATTATCAAGAGTTTTAATGCATATTGCACTTAACATTAAGCAGGAAGACGTAAATTCCTTTATTTCCAACGGCTATGTTTTCTACGCAAGAGTTTTAGGTTTTAACAGAGATTCATCTATAATGAGATTATTAAAAAAGAACGCATCCATAGACTTAATTGGAAAATTTTCAAGCTACTACAACTATTCATCAGGTTTAACAAAAAAGATGTTAAACTTATCCTTGCAGGCTGATGATTTATACCGATTAGTTTACATGAATAAATGCCAAAAGAAGATTCCAAGGGAATTTCAAAGAAAAATTATTGTTTTATAATATGTAATTTAAAATAAACATTTTAGAATAATCATCACTTGTATTCACAACAAAAAGAAGATTATAAAAGCAATTGTTTTATAATCTTCTTTTTTGTACTTATATTAAATTTGATAGAAAACATAAGCCAACTTTTTTATTTTTCTATATTTTCTATATATTATAAAATTCAAATATAATATTAATTTTTAAAGCTATGAATTGGTGCAGGAATACGACCTGTTCTATTTACGAAATTATCGCAAGAGAAATTATTTACAGGTATAATAGGTGCATATCCAAGTAAGCCACCAAATTCTACTGTTTCTCCAACTCCCTTTCCAATTACAGGAATAATTCTTACAGCTGTTGTTTTAGCATTGACCATACCAATTGCTGATTCATCTGCAATAATACCGGCAATTGTTGTAGCCTTTGTATCTCCCGGAATTGCTATCATGTCAAGTCCAACTGAGCATACGCATGTCATTGCTTCTAATTTTTCAATAGTTAAAGCGCCTTCTTTTACAGCATCAATCATACCCTGATCTTCACTTACAGGAATAAAGGCACCACTTAAACCTCCAACATATGAAGATGCCATTACGCCACCTTTTTTAACCTGATCGTTTAACAGTGCAAGAGCTGCTGTTGTACCAGGCGCACCGGCTCTCTGTAAACCAATTTCCTCTAAAATATCAGCCACACTATCACCAATTGCAGGTGTAGGTGCCAAAGATAAATCTATAATACCAAAAGGAACATTTAATCTCTTCGAAGCTTCCTTTGCAACTAACTGGCCAACTCTTGTAATCTTGAAAGCTGTCTTTTTGATTGTATCACATAGAACCTCGAAGTTTTCTCCACGAACTTTCTTTAATGCATGTCTTACAACGCCAGGTCCTGAAACACCTACATTAATAATTGCATCTGCTTCAGTAACACCATGGAAAGCACCTGCCATAAAAGGATTGTCGTCAGGAGCATTACAAAAAACAACAAGTTTAGCGCAACCTAATGAATCATCCTCTTTTGATTCTTCTGCTGTTTCCTTAACAATTTCTCCCATTAATCTTACAGCATCCATGTTAATACCTGTTTTTGTTGAACCAACATTAACTGAACTGCATACACGTTCTGTGCAAGCTAAAGCCTTTGGTATAGATTTAATAAGATTTTCTTCTGCCTTTGACATACCCTTGCTAACTAATGCTGTGTATCCACCAAGGAAATTAACACCAACTTCCTTTGCTACCTTGTCTAATGTTTTTGCAATAGTCACAAAATCATCAGGTGTCTTACAGGCACTTGCCCCAACTAAACCAATTGGTGTAACGGAAATTCTTTTATTAACAATAGGAATACCGTATTCTTTTGAGATATCTTCTCCTGTTTGAACTAAATTACCTGCAAGTTTTTTAATTTTATTATAAATATTATTATTTAACGTTTCTAAATCATTACTAATACAATCCATAAGACTAATACCTAATGTAATAGTTCTTACATCCAGATTGTAATCGTCAATCATTTTATTAGTTTCAATAACTTCAAATTTATTAATCATGTTTTTTCTCCCATTAACTAGATTCTGTGCATACTGTTAAAAATATCTTCATGCTGCATTTTAATTACAACACCGATTTCATCGCCGATTTTTTCTAAATCATCTGATAATTCATGCACAGGCTTTGATGCGTTATTGCAATCAACAATCATCATCATGTTAAAATATTCCTGAACAATTGTCTGAGAAATATCAAGTATGTTTACTTTATTGTCTGCTAAGTATGAACATACCGCTGCTATAATGCCTACTGTGTCTTTACCTACCACTGTAATAATTGTCTTTTTCATAAGTTCCTCCTAGTAATTATGATATTATATATTTAAAATTTAATATTGCAGGAAGGTTCGTACCTACTTGCAACTTTTAAATCAATTTGATTTACATCCTCTACCGCCTTGGCAAAATTCAACTCGTTTTTTACAGCCTGAAACGCTAATTCGGGATAATTATTTTCGCCACTTAAATGACCCAAAATAATATGTTTCATTCTTTTATTAATGATTTTATTAAGAAAATCACCACATGCTTCATTTGACAAATGACCTTTAGTTCCCCATATTCTTTGTTTCAAACGAAAGGGATATGGGCCCATCTGTAACATTCTTACATCATGATTTGATTCCACTAAAATACTGTCTAACTCCTGTAAGCCATTAACCAACTTTCCATCATATGTACCTAAATCCGTAACTATGGCACCTGATGAATTGTCCACAGAGTCATCATCAAACCTATAGCATACAGGATCAACAGCATCATGGCTAATTTGAAGCGGTGATATTTTAGTATTTTTTATGTAAAAGCTTTTATTTTTTTCTATTGGAAAAAATAATTCTTTATCAACTTCTCCAATGGATGATTTATTTAAAATATAGTCTATTGTATCTTCAGTAGCATAAACAGGAATATGATATTTTCTCAAAAATACTCCCAACCCTTTAATATGGTCACTATGTTCATGAGAAATTAATATCCCATCTAAATCTTCCGGATCTTTGTCAAAATGCTCAAACCCTTCGACAACTCTTTTCCTACTTATTCCAACATCTATCATCAATGTTGTTTCTTTATTATCTAATAAAATACAATTTCCTTTACTGCTACTGGAAATTGAAAATAATTCCATATATATACCTCAATTCTTCTCCATATATTTTATTGTATTTTGCAATTAATTTCAACACATTAAAGTAATATAATTTGTTTCAAAATAATATTATAATAAAAAAGGCCTATGAAAAAATTATATTTATTAATATTTTGTGCACTATGCATAACTTTAACTTTAACTTTTCCCGTTGAAATTTCTGCAGGTATAAAAAAAGGCATTATACTTTCATTGTACTCTGTAATTCCATCGCTATTACCTTTCATACTAATTACTAATTATATGTACGAAAAAGGTTTATGCTATTACATCGGAAAACTTTTGTATCCATTACTAAATTTTTTCTTCAAAGTAACAATAAATGGTGCTTACATTATACTTGTGGGCTTTTTGTCAGGCTATCCGTTAGGTGCAAAAGTTATTGGAGAAATGGTCTCATCGGGCAATATTTCAAAAGCCGAAGGGAAATACCTTATAACTTTTTGTAATAACACAAGCATCTCTTTTCTTATAAATTATATAATATGCACATGTTTGAAAAGTTCGTTACCAGTTTTGGGTGATACTAAACTTACCACTTTGCATATTGTTTTGTTTGTTTTTCTGCCTTCCATCATAACCGGGATATTAAATAAATTAATTCTAAATTTTAGAGAAACACATTATCCCGCTTTTCAAACAAGCATAAACACATTAAGCAAAAACGAAAACATAATTAAAAAAACATATTTTTCTATAATGACATTATGTACATACGTTATATTTTTTTCAGCATTAACGCAGTTAATCAATATCATACCACTATCTTTTTTTCAAAAAAATATAGCAATTTCATTTTTAGAAATTACAAACGGTTGCTTTCTTATAACAAAGTGTCAATTAGAGGATGTTTATAAAATATATTTTATGCTTCTATGTGTAATATTGGGTGGTATTTCTATTTTTATGCAATCCTTATCCCAAATAAAAGATAAATCAATTATGTTATATTATGTTTTAGGCAAAATAGAATGTTGTTTATTTTTTACTATTTTATATTTAATTATCTATAGTTTGTAATTTTGTGTGATAGTTATAACAAACAACATTTTTTATGCAACGGTAATAACAAATAACAATTTCATAAATAGAAATAGTAAATAATTTTCTTAGTGTTATTTAAATATACAAAAAAGAAAGCTAAACATAGCTTTCTTTTCTGTATAAAGTATAATAATTACATTAAATCAACTGCAATGTCATCATTATTTTCAGGCTGTGAATTATCTTCATCCTGACCATTTAATTCTTTTCTGCTTTCAACAACAACATTTAATGAACTGTTTAACGATGTCATCATCTGGCTCTGTGCATTTTCAAAGCTATTCATACCTGTTGTAAGTATGCTCTGAACATTTGATAAAATATCATCTGTATACTGCATAGCTCTCATTCTATAATCATTTGCTTCTGATGTAGCATTGTTCAAAATATCCTGAGCTTCCTGCTGTGCCTGTTCAATAACCTTGTTAGCTTCATCATATGCTTTCTGCATAATTTCATGTTCACTAACCAACTGATTAATGTGTGCTGTAGCTTCAGCAATCATAGCTTCTGATCTTTCCTTAGCATCGTTTAAGATTGCATCCTTATTAGCAATAATCTTCTGATATTTCTTGATTTCATCAGGAGTTCTTAATCTTAATTCAGCTAATAATTCATCAATATCGTCTTTATTTACTACAATCTTAGATGTTGATAAAGGCTGAAACTTACAGTTATCAATATATTCCTCAATTTCTGTAATAATCTGTTCAATCTTACTACTCATTTTTATTCTCCTCTTTCCTTAAATTTATCGTAAACCTGTTGTACAACAGATTCTGGTACAAATTTGCTAATATCAGCTCCAAAATACGCTGCTTCCCTTACTGTACTTGAGCTAAGGTAAGCATATTCCAAGCTTGTTGTAAAAAATATTGTATCTACATTTTCATTTAAAACTGTGTTTGTCTGAGACATTTGAAGTTCATACTCAAAATCTGTCACAGCTCTTAAACCTCTAACAATAATTTGAGCATCTACTTTTCTTGCAAAATCCACAAGTAATCCCTCAAAAGACATAACCTTGACATTTGGTAAATCTTTTACAACATCATTTAACATTTTAACACGTTTTTCAACTGAAAACAACGGAGATTTAGAATTATTATTTAAAACACCTACTATTAGTTCATCAAATATTTTAGATGCTCTTTTAATAATATCTAAATGTCCTAGCGTAACCGGGTCAAAACTTCCAGGATAAATTGCTCTTGTCATATTATTCTCCTAGTTTTTTCAAAAATATATGTTTGTTTGTTTTGTATATTTTTTCTTTTATAATTTCGTATCCTAAATTCAAAGCAAAAGAGAAATCAGTCTCCAACGAAGCTTCAACAATTATCAAAGTGTCATTATCTAAAATACATGAATCTTTTAGAAACTCTAAAACCTTGTTTTCTAATTGCTTATTATAAGGTGGATCCATGAAAATAATGTGAAATGTCTGTTTTTTTAATTGTAAACTTTCAAGTGCTCGCATAACATCACCAAAAACAACATTTCCCTGTTCTTTTAGATGAGTTTTTTCCAAATTAGCCTCTATACATTTAATAGCATTTCTATTATTTTCTACAAAAGTTGCACTACTAGCTCCACGACTTAAAGCTTCAATTCCAATAGCGCCACTTCCACTAAATAAATCCAAAAAATCAATATCATATAAATCATTATTTATAATATTAAACAATGTTTCTTTAATTCTATCAGTTGTAGGTCTTGTATTATTTCCTTTAACTGTTTCTAATTGTATTCTTCTTGCTGTTCCTGCTATTACTCTCATTAATTCTCCATAAGCCTTATAAAATTAAAAGCAAGCAAAAAATGCCTGCCTTTAATCTATATTGTTTAAAAATTATTCTTCTTCTGAAGCTACATCTTCCTGAACATCTTCAGTTTCGTCTTCATCTGGAAGTAAAGCTTTGATACTTAAGCTGATTTTCTTTTCTTCTTCATTAAAATCAACAATCTTAGCTTCAATTTCCTGACCAACCTTTAATTCATCAGATGGCTTTTCAACATGGTGTTTTGCAATCTGTGATACATGAAGTAAAGCATCAACACCAGGTTCGATTTCAACGAATGCTCCAAAGTCTGTCATTCTTGCTACCTTACCTGTAACAATTGCTCCAACTGCAAATTTTTCTTCAGCGTTAGCCCAAGGATTTGTATCTTCGAACTTTAAGCTTAATGCAATCTTATCACCATTAATTTCTTTAATAAATGTTGTAACCTTGTCGCCCGGCTTAAATAACTTTCTAGGATTTCCAACTCTACCCCATGACATTTCTGAGATATGTAAAAGTCCGTCAGCACCACCGATATCAATGAATGCTCCAAAATCAACAACGCTCTTAACTACACCTTCAACTGTGTCTCCAACCTGAATCTTTTCAAATAAAGCTTTCTTAGCTGCTTCTTTTTCTGCAACAACTAACTGCTTTCTGTCTCCAATAATACGTCTTCTTCTTGGATCAAATTCAGTTACTACAAATTCGATTTCCTGATTTAAATATTTATCTAAATCTCTTTCGAATACGTCTGATACAAGGCTTGCAGGTATAAATACTCTACCACCTTCAACATCAACACTCAAACCACCTTTTAAAATCTGTACAACTGGTGCTTTAAGAACTTCTTTATTTTCAAAAGCTTCTTTAATCTTCTCATTTGCTTTCTCTGCAGCAAGTCTCTTATAAGATAAAGCAACCTGACCTTCGCCGTCGTTTACCTTGAGAACTTTAACTGTCAGTTCATCGCCTACTGAAATTACAGTTGTCAGATCTACTGGTGTGTTAGAGTATTCATCTCTTGTAAGAATACCGTCAGCCTTATATCCAACATTAAGAACTGCATAGTCTTCTCTTACACTGATTACCTTTCCTTCAAGAACTTCTCCATTATGAATTGTCTTGAATGATTCATCCAACATTTGTTCAAAACTCATCTCTGACATTAAGAACGACCTCCTCAATAATTTTCTTTGGGGTCGATGCCCCTGCTGTAATACCTATAGACCTCAATGAATCGACATTCTTCAAATTAAGGTTACTAACAGTTTGTATATAATAAGTATCCTTGCACTCATTCTTACATATGTCATATAACTTCTGTGTATTGGAACTATTCTTACCTCCAATAACAATCATTGCATCCACTTTTGATGCAATTTCTTTTGCCTCAACTTGTCTTAAGTGTGTCGCATTGCAAATCGTATTTACAACATTTATATCATAACCCTTTTTAGTTATAATTTCAACTAAATATTTAAATTTATTGTAGTTAAATGTCGTTTGTGAAACAATACATATACTTTCATTTCTAAAGGAATCTATTTTTTCTATGTCTTCCTCATCTTTTATAACTATAGCTTCACCTACAACCCAACCTTTTATACCTTCAACTTCAGGGTGATTGTCATTTCCTATGATTACAATTCTTTTACCTTCTTCGCTTTCTTTCTTAACAATGTTATGAATCTTTTTAACGAAAGGACAGGTAGCATCTACTATTTCCAAATTTTGTTTTTCTATGGCATCATAGATTTTCTTTGGAACACCATGGGATCTGATTACAACACTTCCTGATTGAAGATTTTCAAGTTCTTCAACTGTATCAATAACCGAAATGCCTTTTTTCTCCAAATCTTCCACAACCTGTTCGTTATGAATTATCGGTCCAAAAGTATATATCGGTTTCTTTCCTGTTTCAATTTCTTTATAAACACTTTCAATCGCTTTTTCAACTCCAAAGCAAAATCCGGCGCTTTTTGCCACTAATATTTCCATTTAAACACCTGTGTAATTTTTTATTTAACTAAACCTGTAATTTTTTCCACAACCTGTTCAATTGACATGTCAGATGAATCAACTAGCACTGCATCTTCTGCCTGACAAAGGGGAGAAACTTCTCTATGCATGTCTCTATAATCTCTGTCTTTGATGTCTGCCTCTATTGCATCAACATCACATTGTTCTCCCTTTTCCACAAGTTCTTTATAACGTCTCATTGCTCTTGTTCTTGAGCTGGCAGTTAAATATATTTTCAAATCAGCATTTGGTAATACTGCTGTACCAATATCTCTGCCATCCATAACTACATTGTTTTCTTTTGCAAGTTTCTTTTGCATTTCAACCAAAATTTTTCTAACTTCAGGATATACTGCAATAGCACTTGTCATATTACCAATTTCTTCCTGTCTAATTAATGTACTCACATCTTCTCCATTAAGAAATACTTTCTGTGTTCCATCTTCATAGCCAAGGGAAACATCTACGGACTCACATTTTTCTGCCACCTTTTTATGTTCTTTTGCACTAATGCCTTCTCTATAACAAGCTAAAGCCATTGTTCTATACATTGCACCTGTGTCAACATAAATAAAGCCTAACTCCTTTGCCACAATTTTTGCTATTGTACTTTTTCCCGCTCCTGCAGGACCATCAATTGCTATATTATACATTTGTTCCTCCACTATTTAATATATACTACTTCCTGCCAAATATCCTGTGCTCCAGGCGATTTGCAGGTTATAGCCACCTGTTTTTGCATCCAAATCCAATACTTCACCAACAAAGTACATATTCGGAACAATTTTCGACTCCATTGTTTTCGGATTAATATCTTTAACAGAAATTCCTCCTCTGGTTATAATTGCCTCATTAAATCCTCTCGTTCCTGAAATTGTTAAAGGTATGTTTTTTATGTTTTCAATAAGAATTTCTCGTTCTTCTTTTGTAATTTCATTGACTTTTTTATAAGGATCTATATTGCACAATTCAATAATTGGTTCAATCATCTTTTTAGGCAATAACTTGTCCAAAGAATTATTGAAATTCTTATTTATATTTTCATTAAAATCTTTTAGAATTCTCTTATCTAAAGTTTCTTTATCCAATGCTGGTTTCAAATCTATATATGCATAAAAATCATGCTCTTTAAATTTATCGCATATATAACAGCTTGCTGATAATACAAGGGGCCCGCTTATACCAAAATGAGTAAAAAGCATTTCGCCCTGTTCCTGGAAATAAACCTTTCCCTTTTCATCGGTTATAGTAAGTTTTATATTTTTCAGGGAAAGCCCCTGCAATCGCTTGCACATTTCTTCTTTAATATTGAAAGGCACAAGTGATGGATATGTTTTACTTACAGTATGTCCCATTTTTTCTGCGAACTTATAGCCATCACCTGTTGACCCGGTAGACTCATAAGACATACCACCTGTAGCCACTATACATTTATCACCTGCAAACTTATTATTGTGTTTATCTATTAAAATAACCTTATTGTTAGAATTTTCAATTTTAATAATCTCTGACTTTAAATGAACCTTAACGCCAATATCTTTCATCATTTTATCAAGCGCCCATATAACGTCAGATGATTTATCACTTAAAGGAAAAACTCTGTTCCCTCTTTCTATCTTTGTTTCTACGCCTGTACTTTCTATCATATTGCATATATCTTCACTGGAAAAATTATTATATGCACTGTACAGAAATTTTTCATTATAAATTATATTCGAAAAATGATTTTCAATTGAAGATGCATTTGTAATATTGCATCTGCCTTTTCCTGTTATAAAAATTTTTTTACCTAATCTGTCATTTTTTTCAAATAAATGAACTTCATTTCCATTATATCCGGCAGCAATCGCAGCCATCATTCCAGCAGCTCCACCGCCAATAATTAAAACACTACTCATATATTAAAACATCCTAATCGTTATATAAATATGACACCTATGCCTATTAAAGCATAAGGTGTCATATAATACAAATTTAAACTGGATATGCTCCGTTTTCTTTGTCTGCTACAGATGGATCAACCTTTGTCTGCTGAGCTTCTCTGTATTCAAAGAATTCTTTTGCAACCTGTGGGAATAAAGCGTATGTTAACACATCTTCATCCTGCTGTTTCCACTGAGCACATTCCTTTTCGAACTTATCAAGTGATGGTTCAAGTAAATCTGCAGGTCTGCATGTAATAGCTTCTTCATCACCGATAGCCTTCTTCTGAACTTCTTCGTTAAATGGCTTAACTGTCTGGCCATATTTTCCTGCAAGAAGATCTTTAGCCTGCTGGTTAATCATCTTATATCTTTCGCCCATAACTACGTTAAGAACTGCCTGTGTACCAACAATCTGGCTTGATGGTGTAACAAGTGGTGGTTCACCAAAGTCTTTACGAACTCTAGGAACTTCTTCTAACACCTGATCAAACTTATCTGACGCACCCATTTCATCCAACTGTGAAACAAGGTTTGAAAGCATACCACCTGGTACCTGATAAAGAAGTGTATTGATATTAACACCCATAACCTTTGGATTTAATAATCCATTAGCTAAACATTCTTCTCTATATGGTTTGAAGTAATCTGCTATTTCTTTTAATAACTTCTGATCTAAGCCTGTATCGTATGGTGTTCCCTTAAATGTTTCTACCATAACTTCTGTAGCAGGCTGAGATGTACCCATTGAGAATGGTGAAATTGCAGTATCGATAATATCGCATCCTGCTTCTACAGCCTTCATGTATGTCATAGCTGCAACACCTGATGTATAGTGTGTATGAAGATCAATAGGGATATCTGTTCCTTCTCTTAAAGCCTGAACTAATTCAGTTGCCTTATATGGTGTAAGAAGGCCGGCCATATCCTTGATACAAAGTGAGTTAGCACCCATATCTTCGATTCTCTTAGCTGTTTCTTTCCAATAATCAAGTGTATACGCATCACCAAGTGTGTATGATAATGCAATCTGTGCATGACCATTTTCCTTATTAGCAGCCTTTACTGCTGTTTCTAAGTTTCTTAAGTCATTTAAGCAGTCAAAAATTCTAATAATATCAATACCATTAGCAATTGACTTTTGAACAAAATATTCAACAACATCATCTGAATAATGGCTGTATCCTAAAATATTCTGTCCTCTAAAAAGCATCTGTAATTTTGTATTCTTAAATCCATCTCTTAATTTTCTTAATCTTTCCCATGGATCTTCTTTTAAGAATCTAAGTGAAGCATCAAAAGTTGCACCACCCCAACATTCTACAGCATGATATCCAACCTTATCCATTGTATCAATGATAGGAAGCATTTCTTCAGTAGGCATTCTTGTTGCGATTAATGACTGATGAGCATCACGTAATATAGTTTCAGTAATTTTTACTGGTCTTTTTTCTGCCATTTTAATTTTCCTCCAATATTTCTCATGTAATAGGATAACTTTAGATTCCAAAAATAGCCATAAATGTACCGGCTGCTACTGCAGTACCAATTACACCGGCTACGTTTGGTCCCATAGCATGCATCAATAAGAAGTTTGTTGGATCAGCTTCTGCTCCAACCTTCTGTGAAACTCTTGCTGCCATTGGTACCGCTGATACACCAGCTGAACCAATAAGTGGGTTAACCTTACCATGAGTTGCTAAACACAATAATTTACCAAACAGTACACCTGCCGCTGTACCAACAGCAAATGCTACAAGTCCTAAAATAACAATCTTAATTGTACTAACATTTAAGAATGCTTCAGCAGATGTTGTTGCACCTACACTTGTACCAAGTAAAATAACTACGATATACATAAGTGCATTACTAGCTGTTTCCTGTAACTGTTTAACAACACCAGATTCTCTAAATAAATTACCTAACATAAGCATACCTACTAATGGTGCTGTTGTAGGTAAAATCATTACTACAATTATTGTAACAATAATTGGGAAAAGAATCTTTTCTAACTTTGAAACAGGTCTAAGCTGTTCCATTTTGATTTTTCTTTCTTTTTCAGTTGTGAACAATTTCATAATTGGTGGCTGTATAATTGGAACTAATGCCATGTATGAATAAGCCGCAACAGCAATAGGTCCAAGTAGATCTGTCTGACCTAATTTACCAGCAAGGAAGATTGATGTAGGTCCATCAGCTCCACCGATAATTGAAATTGCAGCAGCTGCCTTTCCACCAAATCCCATGAAAATTGCCAAAAAGTATGCTGAATATATACCAAACTGTGCTGCAGCACCAAGTAAGAAACTCTTAGGGTTTGCAATAAGCGGACCAAAGTCAGTCATTGCACCTACACCCATAAAAATAAGTGATGGTAAAATACTCCATTCATCTAAAATATAAAAATAGTGAAGTAATCCACCTGCTTCATCTCCTACAGGAGCTTTAATAATGTCCGGATACATATTAACTAATAGCATACCAAAAGCGATTGGAACCAAAAGCAATGGTTCATATCCTTTTTTTATTGCTAAATATAGGAAAACACAGGCAACCAAAATCATAATGTAGTTTCCAACAGTTAAGCTGAAAAATGCTGTTTGGTTTACCAAATTTCCCAATGTATCTAAGATGTTCATTTGTTACCTCCAGTTCTTTGTAAAACAACTAATTTAATGTTGCAATAACTGCGCCTGCTTCAAATGAATCACCTACGCCAAATGCAACACTTGCAACTGTTCCATCTTCAGGAGCAACTACAGAGTTTTCCATTTTCATTGCTTCAAATACTAAAATTGTGTCACCCTTCTTTACTGACTGTCCAGGGTTAGCATTAATTGATAATACCTTACCAGGCATTGGTGCTGTTACCTTAACGCTTCCTTCACTGCCTGTTGCAGCTGGAGCTGGAGCAGCGGCTGGAGCCTTTGCAGGTGCAGCTGCCTTTACAGGTGCACTAGGTGTAGAACCTGTTTCTTCTACAGTAACGTCATAAACATTACCATTTACTGTTATTGTATAACTTTTCATTTTTAAATTCCTCCTAAATTTACAAAAGTAATTTATCTTCTTCTAATTGATCTTACAACGAAGCTGTCTGTTGATGTATTTTCACTGGCTGCAATAGCTGATGCAATAACAGCAATTAATTCCAAATCATCTGACGCATCAACTGTTTCATTTGCTGATACAGTTTCAGACTTGCCTTCTTCTGTTGTAATATTTGCTTTTTTGTTTTTATTTGCTCTAGCTTCAGTAATCTTTGGAATAACCTTAAAGCATGAAATAATTAATGAAATAAAAATAAGTACAGCGAATACTGTTCCCATTCCCATTAATGTATTAGCTCCTGCAGAAGCCATTTTTGCTCCGATAGAATTTTCTGCTGTGTCAGGCAAACTGAATTCTACAGATGTAGCCTGTGGTCCTAAAGTATCAAATAAAGAAATATGCATAATCATCTTTAAATCTTTATTTTCAAAATGTAACATTGAAGTTGCATCAATTGTTCCATCTTCATTTTCTGTTACTTCAATCTTGCCATAGTCTTTGTATGTACCACAAGGTTCATCTCCAACAGTTTTAGCAAAGTTTTCAAACATATCTGTCTGTGAACTATAATATTCACCAAGATAGTCTAACTCATCCTTAGAACATTCTCCATAATTAGCTAATCCGTTTGTTACATAGTTTTCAAACAATGACTTAATCTGTGCCATTGTAATTTTACCGTTTGCAAATGTTTTCTGATCTTCTGCTGATAAAGTTGTTTCAGCAGCATTTGTGCCACCTAAATCAACAGTTTGATCTGCAAAAACACATGTGTTTGAAAATACTAAACACATAAGTAATGAAGCAAGAGAAATTACTAAACGCAATCTTTTCATAACCTTCATAATATCCTCCTACTGTCTCTTTGTGTATAACATTTCAAGGGCACCGATAACATATTTTCTTACATCAACAGGTTCTACGATATTATCAACATATCCTCTTGATGCTGCCTTTGTTACACTTCCCTGTAACTGAGCATATTCTGCTGTCTTTTCAGCAAGAACGCTTGCATCTTCTTCAATTTCTTTTGCATACATAATCTTTGCTGCAGCGTTTGCATCCATCATTCCTACCTTTGCAGTTGGAAGAGCAAATACCATATCTGCACCAATTGACTTGCTGTTCATTGTTACATAGGCACTACCAAAAGCTTCACCAATAATAACATTTACTTTTGGAACTGTCGCACTTGCAAATGCATAAGTTAATCTTGCAGTTGCCTTAGCGCCACGTTTTTCCTGACACTTGCATGCTTTGAATCCTGTAGCATTTGTGAGTGTAAGAACAGGAATTGAAAAATCATCACAAAAATATACAAACTGTGCAGCCTTATCGCAACCATTAGCTGTAAGCTTAGGTTCGTATTCTGCTACAACTTCCATATTGTCGTCGTAAACTTTTGTTCTATTAGCTACTACACCAACTGTTGCTCCATTTAATTTTATAAATGCAGTTAACATTTCAGGTGCGTAAGCACTCTTTGTTTCAACAACGAAACCGTCATCAGAAATAGCTGTTAAAGCTAACTTTGTATCTTCTAATCCTGAATCAAAGCCTGTTGCTGCTCTGTTTAAATCATCTGTGCAGTCTGACAAAACTTCATCTTCATAATTTGAAGGTAAAATTGAAACCAAGTTAATAATACCTGAAATTATTTCTGATTCTGTTCCAACAAAATCTACATTACCAGCTTCTTCGCTCTGGAATTTAGCTGCTGAAGTATCACATACTTCTTTTCTGTTTTCATCAATAGCATTAGGTGAGTTAACAAATAATGCAGCATTATCTTTCTCCATAAATGTAAAATCAGAAAGATTTGCCATTACACTTAATGCTCCACCGCAATTTCCAAATATGGCTGTTACCATAGGAATTACTCCTGAAGCTTCGCTTTGTTTCATATAAATTGAACCAAATGCTTCAAGTCCATCTACTGATTCCTGTAATCTAAGGCCTGTGCTATCCACTAAACCAATAACAGGTGCTCCCATTTTTAGAGCCATATCATAGATATTTGAAATTTTCTTAGCATGCATTTCACCAACAGAGCCACCAAGCACTGATGAATCCTGGCTAAATACATAAACTAATCTACCATTAATTAATCCATAACCGGTAACAACACCGTCTGATGGAGTATCAATGGCTTTGATGTTAAAATCTGTGCTTCTAGCTGTTACTAATGCACCGATTTCAACAAAACTGTTGTCATCAAGAAGAGCTTCAATTCTCGTTCTTGCTGAAGTTTTAGCTGATGTACTCATAATCAGTCCTCCATTATATTAATAAAGTTTTACATAGTAAAAGCCACTGACAATATTCTAAATACCGTCATTGGCTTTACTTGTGTTTGCAAAAAACAACCACTTTTTCGCCTTGTATAGATTAACACTTTTCGTGTCAAATAGCAATTTATATTTCAAAATTTTTCCAAACAAAAACTTAATTATTTTATGCTGTTCTTATTCTGTTTTTAATCCATTCACTATTAATAGGTTTAAAGTCCTCTGTTTCAAAGTAAACATTATACCAAACAAGGAAAACATATACAGTCCAGATTCTTCTGCTGTTATCTGCTTTTCCGTTTCTGTGGTCTTCCATTAACTTAACCAAAATGTCAGTATTAAAGAATTTCTTTGATGCATCTGATGTTAATGTTTCCATTACTTTGTTGTAATATTTCTCCTCTTTTAACCATACTCTGATTGGAACAGGGAAGCCTAATTTTTTCTTGTTCGCTGTTTTTTCAGGTATATGTCTCTTAGCTGCAATTCTAAAAGCTCTCTTTGTAGCCTCTTCATTACATCTAAAATCAATAGGTAATGTTTTTGCATAATTGAACACTTCAACATCAAGGAAAGGTACTCTTGATTCCAGACAATGAGCCATACTCATTTTATCTGCTTTCAATAGGATATCTCCCTGAAGCCAGAAATTTGTATCAATATACTGCATTTTAGCTATATCATTTAAATGACTTACTTTCTTATATGTTGGAGCAACGATGTCCTGTGGTGACTTGTGTGTTAATTTTGTCTTAAGAAGTTTTTCTCTGTCTTTTACTGAGAACATATTAGCGTTACCAATAAATCTCTCTTCAACTGTTTTGCTACCTCTTATAATAAAATCACGCCCTTTTATATCAGGCATAACACTTGCAACTTTAGCTAAACCTTTTCTTATACACTTAGGTATCTTCTGATAACCTTTTAATGACAATGGTTCATGATAAATATTGTACCCCCCAAAGAATTCGTCAGCCCCCTCACCTGATAAAACTACCTTAATTTGTTCAGCCGCAAGCTGGTCAACAAAATAAAGAGCTATACATGATGGATCTGCTAAAGGCTCATCCATATAATACATTACTGATGAAATAGAATCAAAATATTCATCACTGTCAATTGTTTTACTGTAATTTTCTTTTCCTAATTCATCAACAAGACTTTCAGCATAACGTATTTCATTGTACTTGCTTTGTTTATCAAGAAATCCTACTGTAAAAGTTTTTGTTCCAGGGAACTCTGAAACAACATAACTTGAATCAACACCACTTGATAAAAGTGAACCTACTTCTACGTCAGCAATCATATGCGCATTTACTGTATTGTCAACAATTTCTTCTATCTTTGATACAGTTTTTTCCAAATCACCCTTTTCCTTTGGTTCCATCATCGGGTCAAAATATCTTTTAACAGTCATTTCACCATTTTTATAAATCATATAATGTCCTGCCGGAAGTTTATACACTCCCTTAAAGAAACACTCAGGAAGAACAGAATACTGGAAACTTAAATACTGTTCAAGAGCTTCTTCATTTACTTCCTTCTTAAAGCCCGGAAATTCCAAAATTGCTTTTATTTCTGATGAAAATGCTAAAGAGCCATTAATTTGTGAATAATAAAAAGGTTTAATTCCAAAATGGTCTCTTGCACCAAATGCTGTTTTGTTTTTGCTGTCCCAAATCACAAAAGAAAACATACCACGAAGTTTTGACAGCATGTCTGTACCGTACTCTTCATAAGCATGTACCAAACATTCTGTATCAGACTCATTTGCAAAAACATGTCCTTTTGCAATAAGTTCTTTTCTTACATCTAAATGGTTATATATTTCTCCATTAAACACAATAGCAATGTCTCCTGTTTCGTTGTACATTGGCTGTGCACCATGATTTAAATCAATAATACTAAGTCTTCTATGACCGATTGCAGCATGTTCATCAACATACATTCCCTCGTCATCAGGTCCCCTATGGGCAATCTTGTCCATCATTCTTTTTAAAACTGCTTTACTGTTTTCAACTTCTCCTATAAAGCCACAAATTCCACACATAATAAATTCTCTCTTTCATTAGTTATTATTTACAAAATTGCTTTTATTTCATCTTCATTAATAATTTCCTTTATTAAAACACGTTCATCCATTGGATGTTTAACACCTCTAATTTCCTGGTAATCTTCATGTCCTTTACCTGCAAGAACAATTACATCGCCGTCTTTTGCGTGTTGTATTGCATATCTGATAGCATCTTTTCTATCAGGAACGGTAACATGTTCTCCGTCACCTTTTTTAATACCAACTAAAATGTCATTTATAATATCCATAGGTTCTTCAAATCTTGGATTATCAGATGTTACTATTGTAAAATCTGCAAGTTTTGATGAAACTTCACCCATTTCAAAACGTCTGTCTCTTGACCTGTTACCACCACAGCCAAACACAGTTACCAAACGTTTAGGATTGTACTCTCTTAAACTTGTCAAAAGACTTTCTAAGCTCATGGCATTATGAGCATAATCAATCATTAAAGTAAATCTTTTTGAAACCGGTACAATTTCAACTCGGCCTTTTACCCTAACATCTAAAAGTCCCTGTTTTATCGCCTCAATATCCTGTGTAAAATGACTGCAAATTGCAATGGCACAAAGGGAATTATATACACTGAAATTTCCCGGAACATGAATTTCCACCGAGAAGTTCATCTTGCCTGACAAATTATATGAAACACATAGGCAACCGGGTTTAGTAAACAAATTAATATCAGAAGCCTTAAAATCATAATCTCCGTTAACGCCAAATGTTTCCAAATCGCAGGTATGGCCTTCAAGAACCTGATCAATAAAATCTGCATCCATATTTACAATGCCATGTTTACATTGTTTCAATAACATGCTCTTGCATCTTAGATAATCATCAAAATCCTTATGTTCATTTGGGCCAATATGGTCCGGTTCAATGTTTGTAAAAATACCATAATCAAATGTAAAGCCTGACACTCTGTGAAGCATTAGTCCCTGTGATGAAACCTCCATTACAACACACTTACAACCTTCTTTTACCATTTCAGCAAAAGTTTCCTGTACAACATAGGACTCAGGGGTTGTATTTTTTGCCGGTATAACTTTATCGCCAATAATAGTTTCAATTGTACCAATTAAACCTGTTTTAATACCAACACTTTCAAGAACCTGTCTTACCATATATGTAGTAGTTGTTTTACCTTTTGTTCCTGTAATACCTACAGTAATAATTTTTTCTGCAGGATTGCCAAAATATGCAGCAGACATATATGCCAAAGCAAGTCTTGTATCTTCAACCTTAATTATTGTAAGCCCCTCTACAGGTTCTACATCTTCCATAACTACTACAGCTACTGCGCCTTTATCATAAACATCTTTGACAAATTTATGTCCGTCAAAACCTGCACCTTTAATGCAAACAAAAACATCGTTTTTTTCTACTTTTCTTGAATCATTCTGTAAGTGATTGATTTCTACGGAATCATCACCATTTACAACTTTATATTCAAGTTTTTCCAATAAATCTTTTAATAACATATTTCCGCCTTCTTTAAAAAACTTTGTATAAATATTTTCGTGTACAAACCTTCTGTATAACATTGCCTACACATAAAGCTATTAGTACATTTTCCACTAACTTAAACTTCAATTTTTCCTGTAAAAGAAACTTTTGCCGGACCTGTCATATAAACAGTATTTTCTTCTCTGTTATATTCAATAAACAAGTCACCACCTAAAAGTTTCACTGTAACTTTGTCGTCTGTTAATCCATTAAGCACGCAGGCCACAACTGTTGCACAGGCACCTGTACCACAGGCAAATGTTTCACCTGAACCTCTTTCCCACACGCGCATCTTAACAGTATTTCTGTCTAATACCTGAATAAATTCTGTATTAACTCTGTCTGGGAAAATAGGATTATTTTCAAACTTCGGTCCAATTGTTTCTATTTCCAAATCATCAGTGTTCTCTATAAATGTTATAGCATGTGGATTTCCCATAGAAACACATGTGATTCTATATTCTTTATCATCAATAACAATAGGTTCGTCAACAACCTTATCTTTATCAGAAACAACCGGCACATATTTTGGTAACAAAATAGGTGTTCCCATATTAACCTTTACAGTTTCAACTTTATCATTCTTAACATTTAATTCTAAAGTTTTTATACCTGAAAGAGTTTCAACTGTAATTGTTGTTTTATCAGTCATCTTGTTATCATAAACATACTTTGCCACACATCTAATTCCATTGCCACACATTTTTCCTTCTGAGCCATCTGCATTATACATGCTCATTTTAAAATCTGCCTTTTCTGAAGGATTAATAACAATAAGTCCATCTGAGCCAATGCCAAAATGTCTGTCGCTAACTATTTCTGATAATTTATTTGGATTATCAATTTTATTTTCAAAGCCATTCACGTAAACATAATCGTTTCCACACCCTTGCATTTTTGTAAATTCCATAATGCCTCCTAAATATGCGTCATCTACCATTATTCATGTAAGTTTTTTTACACCCACATTAGCTTTAAATATACCACATCTAACTATATAAATAAAGTTAATATTACAATATATTTGCTTTATTCCTTTTACTATTTTCTTACAAAATAAAATACGAAAGAGCTTTTCTTAAACAATAAGTAAAATCAAATTTATATACTTTTTCTTTTGAGATAATTTTAATGTTTTTTACTTTTTTGTTGTTTATATAAACCCACACACTTCCTACTTTATCTTTAACATTAATAGGAAGTTTGTAATCTATTTTTGTTTTTATGTTTATTTTATCTTCATTACTAACAAGTGCTTTCAGGGAAGAATCTAAAGTACACTTTATTTCACTTTTTATTCCGTTTTCAACAGGTAGCATTATCGGTTTGTTCTTTTCAATAATATTCTTGAATTCGTAGTTATCTTTTCCGTAATCCATAAGTTTAATAGTATCCTTCCATTTATACCCTTTATTTGGTGGCCAACCGGAAGCCAAAACGCAGGATACAAATGTCCGACTATTATTTTTTATTGCACCTACAAAGCAATATCCTGCATTACATGTAAAGCCTGTTTTAATTCCTATGGCATCATTTTCTAAATTCAAAAAATTGTCTTTATTAAACACCGTTATGTTACGTTTGTTTTTTATTTCCGTCAAATTATATTTTTTTGTATTTATAATTTCTAAAAAACTTTTATTTTTTATGGCATAGGCTCCGATTTTTGCCATATCATAGGCTGTGGAATAATGTTCCTTTGCATCTAATCCGTTTGGAGTTACAAAACTTGTATTATTTGCACCGATTTTTTTTGCTTTTTCATTCATCATCTTTGCGAAGTTTTCAACATTTCCACCAATGCTCTCTGCCACTGCAACAGCTACATCATTATAAGATTCAAGCATCATTGCATATAGTAAATCTTTCAGGTAATATTGCTCACCTTTTATAACATTCATTTTCACTTTCGGCATGGATGCAGCCTTTGAACTTATTTCCACAACTTGATTTGCTTTGCAGTTTTCCAGTGCTACAATGCAAGTCATAATTTTCGTGGTACTTGCCATTGCTCTTTTTTCTTTTTCATTTTTTCCAAAAAGAATCCTACCATTTTCACCATCAATTAAGACAGCAGCCTTGGCTGACAAATCACTTTCATCTATACTTCTCTCTTTTGCATATGTATTATTTACAAAATTTATAGAAGAACACAAAAGAGCAAATATAACCATTCTACTTATTTTTCTTTTTGATATTTTAGTTGATTTAGTAAATATTATTTTAGTTAATTTAATAAATATTGTTTTCTCACGTAGCATACCATATACCTGTTTAATTGTTATCTATTAAATATATTCATGGTTTTATTTTTTATTACACAAAAAAATGATATGTCTCCTTACTTTATTACAGGAATACATATCATTTTTCTTTTTACTTATTTATTCTTCTTACATTGTTGCTAAAATACATATCTATGTCTTAACTTTAATTATTCTTCTGACTTTTTAGGCATAATTTTATTAGTCATTTGATTTCAATGTTATTTCGTCTTCTGCCTCATGTTTAAACTCTTCAATCATATCAGGAGATATAATTGGTAATTTATCTGAAGACTCAACTCCAAATCTTCTTAAAAATTCTTCCGTTGTTCCAAAAAGAAGGGGTCTTCCTGGAGTCTGTAATCTGCCAACTTCCTCAACAAGCATATACTCTACTAATTTATTAACTGCGAAATCAGATTTAACGCCTCTTATTCTTTCAATTTCTGACTTAGTAATAGGCTGTTTATATGCAATAATTGACAATGTTTCCATCATGACATCTGTTAAAACCTGTCTCTTAGGTTGCTTAGCCACTTTTATTAAAGTTTCATATAATTCAGGCTTTGTACATAACTGATAGGAATTTTCCAATTCTATGATTTTAATTCCTCTTTCATCCTTTGCATAATCTTCCTGCATTTCTTTTACAATTTTTTTCAATTGTCCCTGTGTTATGTCAAGAGCTTTTGCAATTCTATTTTTTTCAACTGATTCTCCCATTGTAAAAAGAATCGCCTCTACCTGTGCTTTGTAACTTATTTCCATAATTATACTATTGAGTCAATATATATATCACCAAAAGTTTTCTCCTGATGAACCTCAATTTCTCCTATCTTTATTAATTCTAAAACAGCCAAAAAAGAAACAATAACTTCAACTTTTGACTTTGATTTTTCAAGTAATTGTTTAAAGCTACATTTTTTCTTTTTCCTTACAGTGTTTGCCACATAATCAATTTTGTCCGGCAAACTTACTTCTTCCATTTCAATTTTTCCAAATTTACTACGAACAGGATCAATTTTATCTACCTGACGTTTTAAAACCATCTGAAATATTTCATTAAGTTTAGATAAATCAACACCCTCTAAAAGTTGGTCTAAATCAACAGGTTGCTGATACTTGCTAACTTCTTCAGGAATTGTAGGTTCTTTGTATAAGGACTTTCCGGCATAAACCTGCATGTCACGTAACTCAACAGATGCATATTTATACATTTTATATTCAATTAATTTTTCAACAAGTTCGGCTCTTGGATCAATCTCTTCCCCATTTTCGTCAATTTCTTTAGGTAAGAGCATTTTACTTTTTATATCAATAAGAGTTGCAGCCATTACAAGAAATTCACTTGCAAGATCTAAATCATCTTTTGGCATTTTACTTACATAATCCAAATATTGTTCTGTAATTTCAACAATTGGTATATCGTATATATCAACCTTATTTTTTTCAATCAAATGTAAAAGCAAATCCAACGGACCTTCAAACGCTTCTAACTTTACTTCTAATTCCATTAAATATTAATCCTCATAATTTATATTTTTACTCAAAATAGTATTGTACAAAAAAATCAGATTTTTTTCAACTTTTATTATACATACGTTTGTGTCAAGTAATCGTTGGCAACTTTCCTTTTCTCTTTTTCTATACGATTATTATCTACTTTTTTGTATGCCAAATAAACCCTGTCGGGTTTCTCTTT
>NZ_DBLZZO010000016.1:0-64202 GCF_057858645.1 Eubacterium sp. | reverse complement strand
GGTATTGCAAAGATAGAATTAAATCAACACTCGGAGGACTTAGTCCTCTAGATTATAGAAGGAGTATAGGCATAGCGGTCTAAAAAAATGTCCGCATGCCCGGTGGAGAGTGAAATTTAAAATTTTAATTTTGAAAATAGGGATTATATTTAAAATGCACTAGCATTTTTTTCGGCTAGATAGTATAATGTTTAGTGGTCTGCTAGGAAGCAGCGAAAGATAATTATTAACGAACAACACAAAGTAGGAGGAAACCAAATGGTTAGAGCGATTGTTGGTGCCAACTGGGGTGACGAAGGAAAAGGTAAGATTACAGATATGCTTGGAGAAAAGTCAGATATCATTGTTAGATTCCAGGGTGGTAGTAACGCAGGACACACTATAATAAATGAATATGGAAAGTTTGCATTACATTTACTTCCATCGGGAGTATTTTATCAGCATACAACATGTGTTATTGGAAACGGTGTAGCACTTAATATTCCATATCTTCAGAGGGAAATTGATGATATCGTTTCACAGGGAGTGCCAAAGCCACATATTTTAGTTTCAGATAGAGCACAGATTCTTATGCCATATCACATTGATTTTGATGCATACGAAGAAGAAAGACTTGGAGGAAAAGCTTTCGGCTCAACTAAGTCAGGTATCGCTCCTTTTTATTCAGATAAATATGCAAAGATTGGATTCCAGGTATCAGAATTATTTGACGAAGATACATTAAAAGAAAAAGTAGTAAGAATTGCAGAACAGAAGAATATTCTTCTTGAACACATGTATCACAAGCCACTTATCAATCCTGATGAATTATTAGAAACATTACATGAATACAGAGATATTGTAAAACCTTATGTAGCAGATGTTTCATTATTCTTAAACAACGCTATCAAAGAAGGAAAGACAATTCTTTTAGAAGGACAGCTTGGAACATTAAAGGATCCTGATTTTGGTATTTACCCAATGGTAACATCATCATCAACACTTGCATCTTATGGTGCAATTGGTGCAGGTATCCCATGTTATGAAATTAAAGATATTATTACAGTAGTAAAAGCTTACTCTTCAGCAGTAGGTGGTGGAGAATTCGTAAGTGAAATTTTTGGTGAAGAAGCAGACGAATTAAGACGTCGTGGTGGTGACGGTGGCGAATTCGGTGCCACAACAGGTCGTCCACGTAGAATGGGATGGTTTGACGCAGTAGCTTCAAGATACGGTGTAAGAATGCAGGGCGCAACAGAAGTAGCACTTACAGTTCTTGACGTATTAGGTTACTTAGATGAAATCCCAGTATGTGTAGGATACGAAATCGACGGAGAAGTAACAAAAGACTTCCCAGTAACGTCACAGTTAAAGAAAGCAAAACCAGTATACGAAACACTTCCAGGATGGAAAGAAGATATACGTGGAATAACAGAATATGACAAATTACCGGAAAACTGCCGTAAATATATTGAGTTCATCGAAAAAGAACTAGGAGTTCCAATCACAATGGTAAGTAACGGACCAGGCAGACATGAAATCATATACAGATAGGCATTGAGCCTCGCCAAATGAAAACACAGCCGAAAAATGTGCTTGCACAATTTTTCGGCTGTGTTTTTTATTTGATGTGGCGAAAGCCACTGACGAAATAGACCGAAGGTCTATGAGTACAGAGGCTCAATGCCTGTGACTAGAAAACTTTAAAATTATAAAAATCGATTGAAACAATATTTTAACTATGCTATATTGTAATTACAAAAGAACGTTGTCACATAAAAACATTAGTACGGTATAGAAAAGGAGGTATGTTATTTAATGAAATATTTAAATTTTGCTAGTAAATACGACAGATTTCCTAAAACAAAAATCAAAGGATATGATAATTTTGCATATGAAGGCTGGGATAGAATACTAAAGGAAATAAACAAAGAGTTTGATAATAAGAAAATTTTAGTGGTAGATTGTTATCCTGGAACTAATGAAAAAGAATTGAAAGTAAATTTAATTGATAAACTATCTCCAAATACAGTTATATCAATGGAAGATATTTTTTTTGATAAGGATAAATTAAATGAACTTATGGAAAAAAATCTTACTGATGACAGAGTACGTGGAATTATGTATTATGGAACAATTAATGACTTTATTTCCGATGAAAAATTGCAGCAAGCTAAGAAAAAAATTGAGAATACACAAGGCAAAGTAGTAGTATATGGCTTTGGGGCATCTCTAGTAACTAAAGGCGATATATTAGTTTATTCAGATATGGCACGTTGGGAAATACAACTTCGTTATAGAAATGGAATGCCTAATTATAAACAGGACAATTATGATGAAGATGTACTAATAAAATATAAACGTGGATTTTTTATTGAATGGAGAATAGCAGACAAACACAAGGCTTCTTTATATGAAGATATTGATTTTTATTTAGATACAAATAAACAGGGAAATCCTAAAATGGTTATAGGCGAAGGCTTTAGAGAAGGACTTAAGCAAATGACAAAAAGGCCATTTAGACTTGTACCATATTTTGACCCCGGTGTTTGGGGTGGACAATGGATGAAGGAAGTATGTAATCTAGATAAAAATGAAAAAAATTATGCATGGAGTTTTGATGGTGTTCCTGAAGAGAATAGTATATATATGCAATATGGAGATGTGACAGTTGAATCACCTGCAATGAATTTGACATTGTATCAACCAAGGGAATTAATAGGAGAAAAGAATTTCGCAAGATTTGGTGCAGAATTTCCAATTCGATTTGATTTCCTTGACACAATGGAAGGCCAAAATTTAAGTTTGCAGGTTCATCCAGATACAGACTACATAAGAAATAAATTTGGAATGCCATATACTCAGGACGAGAGCTATTACATTTTAGATGCAAAAGAAGGGGCGGGGGTTTATCTTGGATTAAAAGAAAGTATTGATAAAGAACAAATGATTTCAGATTTGGAAGAGGCTCAACATGGGAATGTCAAATTTGATGTAGATAAGTATATTAATTTCTTCCCCGCAAAAAAACATGATCATTATTTAATACCAGCAGGAACTGTTCATTGCTCTGCAAACAACTGTATGGTACTTGAAGTAAGTGCCACGCCATATATATTTACTTTTAAATTATGGGATTGGGATAGAGTAGGTTTAGATGGCAAACCAAGACCAATTCATATTGAAGATGGTAAGAAAGTTATTAGATATGACAGAACAACAAAATGGGTGGAAGAAAATCTTGTAAATAATTTTAATGTTATAGAGGATAATGATGACTATAAAGAGGTAAAAACAGGTTTGCATGAACTTGAGTTTATTGAAACACATGTTATTTCAACCAGTAAGTCAGTTGAAATTAAATCAGACAAAGAAGTTACAATGTTGAATCTAGTTGATGGAAAGCAGGCAATTATTAAGAGTAGTAATGATTCTTTTGAACCATATAAAGTACATTATGCAGAAACAGTGATTGTTCCGGCAAATGCAGGCAGTTTTATAATTGAAGCTGTAGATAGTGAATTTATAAAGGTAATGAAAGCAAAGGTAAGGAACTAATATATTAATAAAATTTTGCACCAAATATAATAATTTAAAGTTTATTGTAGAGATAGCAAAAAAATGATAATACATCATATACAAAAAAAATGTAAAAATGTTAGAATGAAAACGTTGCAAGAAAAACGTAATATAGTTACAATTAAACATATTAACTTGGCCTGGTTAATATGACATGAAAGGACAAAAAATGAATTTATTTAGAGCAAATATAATTGACAGAAGTTCAGCTATACCTTTATATTTTCAATTGTATTCGTATATTGAAAAACTAATTGAAAAAGATGAACTAAAGGATGGTGATAGACTTCCTACAGAAGACGAATTAGTAACCCAACTGGGGATAAGTAGGCCGACAATAAGACAAGCATATAAAGAATTATCATCCAAGGGATTTATTAGAAGGGAAAGATCCAAAGGAACAGTAGTTACTAAACCGATGGTTTATGACAAGTTTTTAAGCGAACTTACAAGCTTTAGGAATGAGTTAGAAGCAAGTGGTGCAGTTGTGAAAACAAAAGTATTGGAATTTAAAGTAGAAGACGAATCTACAAAAGTAAAAGACTGTTTATTGTGTGATAAGTACATACATTTAAAACGAGTTAGATATTGTGATGACATCCCTGTTGTTTATATGGACAGTTATATACCATACTACAAATATATTAATATGTTAGATTGCAATATGGAAAGGGAGTCATTATACGATCAAATGGAAAAAGCCGGTTATCCAGTATTCTCTGTTTCAAGAAATATTTCAGCAAAAAAAGCAAAAACTGAGGAAGCGAAGTATTTGGAAATGGCAAAGGGCGATCCGATTTTATTTACTGAAACAATTGGAAAAGATAAAGGCGGAGTACCAATAGAATATTCAGTGGCTAATTATAATGGAAAGAAAACAAACTTTAATATTGAATTAAAATTAAGTGGCATAAACAAGTAAAAAAGATTGTTAGAAAAACACATGACATTTGAAAAAATGTTATGTGTTTTTTTGATGCATATTTGTACAAAAATAACACTTTGGATAGAAAATTTTCAAATATGAGTAAAAAATGAAAAAAATATTTTTAGTTTGTTTTATTAAAAGAATATTATTATATCTAATCATAATGAAACGTTTTTATTACTTTAAAAACGTTTCGTTGTCAGAAGTGCCATATAAAATTATGAAAAACTTGTAAAAACTATTAAAAATATATAAAAAAATATTGACAAGAAAACAATATTATATTATATTGTAATTACAAAAGAACATAATAAATAAAAATATGACAAAGGAGGCAAAAATGAATGGTATAGTTGTAGTTGGACATAATCATTTTGCAGAGGGAGTTGTATCAGCAGGAGAGATGATACTTGGACCTCAGGAACATGTAAAGTATGTTTGTTTGACAGAAGGTGTTGACGCATTTTCAAAGCAACTTAACGAAACACTTGATGAAGCTTTTGGAAAGTATGATTCAGTAGTTGTTTTAGCGGATGCTAAGGGTGGAACACCTTTTAACCAGTCATTAAGATATAAGCTGGAAAACGCAAAAGATAACATGTACATCGTAGCTGGTGTTAATCTTCCACTACTTATGGAATTAGCATTACGTTTAGGTGAAGACGATATTGAAAAAGTTTTGGATGACGTTATTGCTACAGGACAGAGCTCAATTGAACTTGAAAATGTTGAAGATGATGATGACGACGATGATGATATTGTATAAGGAAGGAGAAGTGTGATGAGTGTAACATTAATTAGAATTGATGACAGAGTTCTTCATGGACAGACAGTAACACGTTGGGTTGGTACAAGACCATGCAAAGGAATCTTAATTGTTGATAATGAGATTGCAAATGATCCATTTCAAACAAAGATTTTTAAAAATGCAGCCCCTACAGGAATTAAAGTAGGTGTTTTCGATGAAGAAGAAGGAGCTAAAAGAATTACAAAAGCAAATTCAGTTGCTAATGGATATTTTGTAATTGTAAAGTCTCCAAGAACTTTAGTTAATTTACTTGAAGCTGGTGTTGACTTAGGAAAGAAGGTCAATGTTGGACCTATGTCAGCAAGAGCAAACACAACAGTAGTCGGAAGAAACTGTGCTTTAACAGAAGATGAAGCAGAAGCTTTCGAAGAATTGACACAGAAGGGTATTGAAGTTGAATTTCAGCTAATCCCAGATGCGTCACCTACATTATGGAACTCAATTAAAGAGAAATTAAAATAAAAACAGGAGGACAAAAAAATGGATGTAGCTTTATTAGTAAAAGCATTGCTAATTGGAGTATTTTCATACTTAGGTGGTATTCATACTCCATGGTTAGCAGGTATCTCTGGTGGTTACTACACAGTAGGTAGACCATTAGTAGCAGGTTTAATATGCGGTATTATTATGGGCGATGTAACACAGGGTGTACTTCTTGGTGTTGCAGTACAGGCAGCTTTTATCGCAAATGTATCAACAGGTGGTTCAACAAACTCAGAAATCATCTACGCAGCATATGGCGGTATTGGATTAGGTTTAGTATCAGGAGCATCAACAGGTGTTACAGTTACTTTATCAGTATTATGTGGTTCATTAGGACTTATCCTTTACAACTTAATCATGGTTGTTAACTCAGTTTGGAACTCAAGAGCAACAGCTGCTGCAGCAAGGGGTGATGAAAAAGGAATGTTCAGAAACCATGTTATTGGAGCTCAGATTACAAACTTTGTTATCAGAGCAATCCCAGTTTCAATTGCTATTTACAGTGGTAAAGGGTTCGTTAACTTCGTAGTTAACAACGTACCAGATTGGATTCTTCACGCAATGGACGTTTTAGGTGGAATGTTACCTGCAATTGGTGTTGCATTACTTATGAACTTATTGATTAAAGAAAAGTCTTTCTTAATCTACTTCTTTGCAGGACTTATTTTCTACACATTTATTAGTAACTCAATGATTGCTTTAGCTGTAATAGCTGGCTTGATTGCAGTAATCGTTTACAAAGCATCAGGATCAAACGCTACAGTAGAAGCTGCAAGTTCAGATATTGATGATGACGAGGTGATATAAATGGCAAAATTAGATAAGAAAGATTTAAAAAAGGGTTTTTGGTCTTGGCAGTTTTGGGCTATGTCAACATTAAGCTATGAAAAATTAGAGGCTAATGGTTTTGCCCAAGGTATCGTACCTATCGCTAAGAAATTATATGGAAAAGGAACACAAGAATATGCTGATTGTTTAAGTAGACATTCAGTATTCTACAACACAGAACCACAGACAGGTTCAGTAGTAAATGGTATCGTTGCTTCACTTGAAGAAGAAAAAAGCGAAGGAGCAAATGTTCCAGATGAATTATTACATACAGTTAAAACATCACTTATGGGACCTATCGCAGGTATTGGAGATTCAATAGTTCAGGGTATTTTCATCCCAATCTTATTAAGTATTGCTATGTCAATCTCATCTGCAGGTAGTCCTGCCGGAGTTTTATTCTACATGGTTTTCTATTTAGGAATCATGCTTAGTGTAAACTACTGGTTATATATGAAAGGTTACAAGTTAGGACTTTCAGCTGCTGATATTTTAGTAGGTGAAAATTCACAGAGAGTTAAAGATGCAATCACTGTTTTAGGTACAATGGTTGTAGGTGGATGTTGTGCAAGTTTCGTAAGCGTAACTACACCACTTAAGTTTGCCAATAAGGCAGCTAAAACAACATTTAAGGTTCAGGATACATTTGATAGTTTCTTCCCAGGCCTTCTTGGATTAATCGTAGTTTTATTAAGCTACTATTTAATCAGCAAGAGAGGATGGAAGGCTAACAAAGTTCTTATCCTTCTCGTAATCGTATCAATTGTTTGTGCATTCGTAGGAATTTTATAATCAATTGTAGGTTACACATAACAAATTATCACATAACTTTTTGGGAAACACAGGGTAAAATCTGTGTTTCTCGAATATAGCGGAAAAATAAGTTATATTGGTAGTTATTATTTGTTTTTTTGAAAGGAATATTATATGAAGAAAATTATAATAACAGGTGGAAAAGGCTTTTTAGGATCTAGATTTGCAAAAATGTGGAACAATAAATATGAAATAAAAGCTTTAGGATCAAAAGATTTAGATGTAACAAATGAAGACGCAGTTATGAAGTACATTTTGGAAGAAAAACCAGATTATGTAATACATGCAGCAGGAATTCCAAATCAACAATTTTGTATTGATAATTCTGAAAAGGCAAGGGCAGTCAATGTAGATGGTGCATTATATGTAGCTAAAGCTTGTAAAAAAGTAGGAGCAAAAATGGTTTTTACTTCTACAGAGCAGTTGTTTGATGGAAGTGAAGAAGAAGGTCCCTACAAAGAAGTGGACACTGCCGTACCTAAGGCAGTATATGGAAAAAATAAATTAGAAGTTGAAGAAAAATTACCGGATATTCTTGACGAATATTGGGTTGTTCGTTTTACATGGCTTTTCGGATTGCCGGAAAGAGGTTGCACCATAGGTGTGAATATTTTATGGGATACTATAAAAGCAGCATACCTGAACCAACCAATCAAGGCAAGTAACTATGAATTCAGAGGAATGAGTGATGTAAACGAAATATGTATTAATTTAGAAAAGCTACTATCATTACCATATGGAACCTATAATTTTGGTTCAGTAAATAATGATAGCAGATATGAAATTGTTAGATTTATATTAGAAGAAATTGGTTTAGAAAAAAATAGAATTGAGGAGTTATTAATAGAAGATAATTCTAAATATTCAAAAGAAAGTATTAGAGAATTAAGGTTAGATACAACAAAATTACAAAGTGAAGGTATAGTATTTAGTCCTACAAAGGAAGCAATTCATAATTGTTTAAAAGAATTTGAAATTATACACTAAGTTGTAAGGTTAGGTTGTTACATGAAAGGAGAACATAGTGGATAGCAAGACAATTACAAGAGAAGAATTAGCAGGTTTATTTGATCACACATATTTGAAGGCATTTGCAACAAAAGATGATTTAAAAAAATTGTGCGATGAGGCAGAAGAAATGCAGACAGCAATGGTGGCAATTAATTCATCACCAGTGAAATGGTGTGCTGAATTTTTAAAAGATTCAAAAGTTCACGTTGGAGCAGCAATTTCATTTCCACTTGGACAGACAACATTGGAAGTTAAAGTTGCTGAAACCAAAAAAGCAATTGAAGATGGCGCAGATGAAATTGACTATGTGATCAACATAGGTGAATTAAAAAGTGGAAATTGGGATTATATTGAGGAAGAAATGAAGCAGATAGTTGATATCTGTAATGAAAATAATAAAATCTCAAAAGTCATTTTTGAAAATTGCTATTTAGAAAAAGAAGAAATAGTAAAGTTAGCAGAAATTGCTAAGAAGGTTAAGCCTACATTCGTGAAAACAAGTACAGGTTTTGGAACAAGTGGAGCAACTGTGGAAGATGTTAAACTTATGAAAGAACATGTAGGAGACGATGTACAGGTTAAAGCAGCAGGAGGAATAAGAGATTGGGCAACATGTGCTGCAATGATAGATGCAGGTGCAACACGTATTGGAACAAGCTCAGGAAAGAAGATATTGGAGGGTTATGATGAGACACATGTATCCGCTTAAATTAAAACCAGTTTACGATCGTAGAATCTGGGGAAATGACAAATTAGCGAAAATTAGAAATAATCCTGAATCACATGGTTCAAGTTGGGACATAAGTGCACACCCACATGCTGATAATACAGTATTAAATGGTGAGTACAAAGGAATGAAACTATCAGAAATGTTAGATACATATCCTGAAGAAATGTTAGGAGAAAAGAAAAGAAGTCAAATGCTTCGTTTATCTATTTTAGATACAGCAGCAACACTTTCTGTTCAGGTTCATCCAACAGATGATTATGCACATAAGTATGAGAATGATGAAGGAAAAACAGAGGCTTGGTATATTATTAAGGCTGAACCTAATTCAACACTTATTGCAGGAACAACAGCAAAGTCGGTTGATGAAATTAGACAAGCTGTTGAAAATGATACAGTAGAAGATATTTGTAAGAAACATGATATGGAAGAAGGAGACTTAATTTGCATTGACGCAGGACAGCTTCATGCAATGGGAGCAGGGATGATTGCTCTTGAAGTAAGTCAAAATAGTGATGTTACATACAGATTTTATGACTTTCACAGAAAAGATGATCAGGGAAATGAAAGAGAACTTCATGTAAAGAAATCACTTGATGTTGTAGATTGTACAAAACAATGTGAAAAGGAAGCTTTTCCATTAGATAAGAAATTCATTAACAAACCTGAAAAAGTTTTGGACATTGATGAATTTACAATGGAAATTCTTGATTTAGATGGCGAATATGTTTTGGAAACAGATAAGAAGAGATTTTTCTGTTTAACAAACGTTGAAAATGATATAACACTTGAGTGTGAAGGGGAAGTTATGGATTTTCCATTTACAGAAAGTATATTTATCCCAGCCCAATGTGAAAATGTAACACTTAAAGGAAAAGGAAGAATTATAATTAGTTACGTTAGATAGAAAATGGAGGTAGCATTGTGGATATTGAAGAGAGAGTTCAGAAAGCTACTGAGGCTCATATCGCCGGATATAATTGTGTTCAGTCTGTATTAATGGGATACGAAGATTTATTTGACTCAATGGAAGATATTATAACTGCTACAATGGGCATTGGCCGTGGAGTTGGACAAAGTTATGAAATTTGTGGAACGGTTCTAGGCGGTGCTATGGTTATTAGTAAAAAATTTGGTGGTTATAATGCAAACAGGGAACAGAAACATGATGTAGAACAAAAAATAAAGAAGTTTATTGATGAGTTTAGAGAAGATTATGGAGCTGTTACTTGTGGCGATTTGTTAGGAATTACAAATAGAGAAGTAGTAACACACAAGAGACCATGTAGAGAAATGGTTCAAGATGTTGTTAGAAGAGTTGACAAGTATGTAAATTAGAGAATTGCATTTTTGTGGAGCATAATTTATGGATATTAAGTTAATACCATCATTAGCATATGCTAATATGGAAAATCCAGGAAAAGAACAATCTTATGGTGAATTAATGAATGATTTGAGAAAATAATTGGTTGTGGATTGTTTTAATAAAGTTTTTATGTATTTAGAATGAAACAGTGCCTTTAACGGCACTGTTTCTATTTGCATTAATATAAATTATATGACAACATTTGTTATTTGTTAGATTCTTAGAATGACTTGGTTTTATGAGTAAAGATACTAAAATTATCTTTTGTTACCACGATTTTCTAAAAGCTTTGCTAACCACATCATAACATAAATAATCACTGGAATCACAACCATACAATAGGCTGAAGCTTTCCAAAGTGTACTATATCCCAACAATGCAAACACTAAAGTAAGTAATGCACATACAACGACGACAATAACACCAAGCAGTGCCATGATTCTTTTTAATTTTTCCATATTATGTACCTAACGAATCCTTTCTACTATAATATAAGCCTAAAAAGTAGAAGCTTATATTAAAATTATTTAACATAAAAGATTATAACAGACCAATAATATATTGCAATTATTGTTTTAAATAAGTATAATCTAATAAGTTGAATGTCTATCAGAGGATAAACTAAAATAATTACTTTTGGAGGAAAAAATGGCAGATAAGTATTTATTAGAAACATGGAGAGAAATAGCATACAATCAGGAACAGACTCAGCAGCAGTACAACGATTTCTGGAATGCATATTTTTTACAGGAAAAGGAAGTATATAAGGATATTCTTAAAAATTATGGCACAGTAGTTTCAGGCACAGTTGAAGAACTTGCAAAGAAGTACGACATGGAAGTTCTTACAATGGTAGGATTTTTAGATGGTATTAGTGAAAGCCTTAAAAAAGAAAATCCAATGGACCAGCTTACTGAAACAACAGAAGTTTCATTAGATTATGAACCTGAATTATTATATAAGAACATGGTAGCTGCTAAGGCACAGTGGTTATACGAATTAGAAGAATGGAACGATATCATTACACCTGAAAGACAGAAGGAATTATACAAGGAAGAAAAACGTTCAGGAACAATCGTTAAGGAAAAGAAGATTGGTAGAAATGATCCTTGTCCATGTGGTTCAGGAAAGAAATATAAATATTGTTGCGGAAGATAATATAAGATTATCATAAAAAAAGTACAAAATTTATATTAGACAATTATAAAAAATAAAAAAGATAATTTAATTTTGAACAGTATCTCAAAAGGATGGAGATAAAAGCCTTACTTATAGAGAATACGCAAATATCAAAATTAGATTATCTTTTTTAATATAGAAAAATTCTTTAAAGGTATTATTACACAAAAATATTCCGCTAGGGCTGCACACTTCTTTATTTATTATTTAATTAATTAATTATTTATTTATTTATTGGCTGCAATAATTTGTTTGGCTTCGTGTTTTTTTGAATCAGAAAAACCAATGATAATGTTGGCTTCTGTTGCACGAATTGTATTTAAAAGTTCCAAAGCTTCGTCACTGGTTTTGTGTTTAAGTGTAGTTGTAATTCCATCAAAAGAAGTAAGTACAAGGGAAAATTCAGTGGCAGTCTTTTTAGAATTAAAAGCAAATTTCCCAACACGATAGCACCAGATTATATCGTTAAGTGGTATAACATAAATTCTTGGAACAGTTAAATCCACAAGATAGTTTTCTGTTATATACATGCTGTTAATTTGAATGTAATTGTCGCTGTTAAGTTCAATATTGGCATTTTTAATTAAGTAACGCTGCTCTTCTTTACTTTTAAAAGGGCAGACGTTGTAAGTATAAGGCTTTGCAAAATATAAGGCATAATTTATAAGCTTATATATAGAAGTAAGCAAAATAAAAATTAAAAGCCAAAATAAAATAATGTAGGGAACAATATTGTAGTCTGCATTACTAATGAAAAAGTCGTTATTTACATCATTCATTGAAGCTTCGTTCCAGTTTAAATCTTTAACTAACATAGAGAGCATCTTTTTGTAGGTTCTGTTAGGTTTTGTGACTTTTCCCTTAAAAGAATAGTTGCTTAAAGTTTCTTTTGGAGTTGAGTCAACCGGCAGAAGCACAAAAAGACTTTTATTGTCTTTTATTGTGTAGTAGTAACCATATTTTCTGTGGCCGATTTTTTCAAAGGTGTAGCCGGTGTAATGTAAATCAGATGTGGTTACATTAATGTATTTGTTTTTTGAAGTTACTGTGTTAATGTTATTTATTTCTGTTGGATGAAAAACAGATATAAATGGACAATTTAAAAAAATGATAATGCATGCAATTAAAAGTATAAGATATTTTTCAAACTGCATTTTTGACGATATTTTAATTTTATTATATATACTAACTGGCATTGAAATTCTCCTATTGTTAATTAAAGAAAATAGAAACATAAATAGTATTCCTAATTCTTTAAATAGTATAAATGAGCAGGTGGCATTAATCAAGGTTGCGTTTAGCAGAGATTGTTGGTAAAATCACTATGTTATAAAGATAAAATATAAAGAAATCGGAGAGAATAAAATGGAAGCATACGGTGGATTCGCACTGGTGTATGATGAATTTATGGACAATGTAGATTATCATCAATGGTGTGATTATGCAGCAAAGTTATTAACAAAATACGGTGCAAAAGACGGTACTTTGGTTGAAATTGGTTGTGGTACAGGAACGGGCACAATGCTGCTTCACGAAAAAGGTTACAATATGATAGGAATAGATCTTTCCCAGGAAATGCTTGAAATTGCTGAAAGCAAAAAGGAAGAGGAAGACATAGTGTACGTTTTACAGGATGCAACTAATCTTCAACTTCCATATGCAGTGCCTGCAATGGTTAGCATTGGTGATTCCATGAACTATATTACAGATTATGGTGATTTTACTAAGGTTTTTGAGAGAGTTAATGAATATTTAGAGGACGACGGAGTGTTTGTTTTTGATTTAAAAACAAAGAAGTATTTTTCTGATATTGGAGAGAAAACCATAGCTGAAGATAGGGAAGATGGCAGTTTTATTTGGGAAAATTATTTTGATGAAGAAACAAACATTAATGAATATTATTTGTCAGTATTTGTTAGGGCTGAAGATGGCAGATATGATAAATATGAAGAGGAACATTTTCAAAGAGGGTATACTTTAAATGAAGTAAAAAAAGCAGTTGAAAAGTCAGGGCTTAAGTTAGAAAAAATATATGAAGCTTTTACTGATAATGAAGGTACTGAAGAAAATGACAGAGTGTACGTGGTAGTTAGAAAAAGTAATGCTAAATAAAGAAAGGAACAATAAAATGGATTATATAGTTAGAGCGGTAGCAGCAGATAAACAGATTAGAGCATTTGCCATTACATCAAGAGAAATGGTTGAAACAGCAAGACAGCATCACAATACAAGTCCCGTTGCAACAGCAGCACTTGGCAGATTATTAACAGGTGGTGCAATGATGGGTGTAATGATGAAGGGCGAAAAGGATATGCTTACTTTAATGATGAAGGGTGACGGCCCAATTAACGGAGTGACAGTTACTGCTGATTCAAAAGGAAATGTAAAAGGCTATGTAGGAAATCCTAATGTACTTATTCCTGCAAATTACGCAGGAAAGCTTGATGTAGGTGCGGCTATTGGATACGGAACACTTACAGTAATTAAAGACATGGGTTTAAAAGAACCATACGTTAGCCAGGTGCCTTTAGGCACAAGTGAAGTAGCAGAAGATTTAACATATTATTTTGCGTCATCAGAACAGGTTCCTTCTGCTGTAGGATTAGGTGTTTTAATGTCAAAGGATAATACGGTAAAACAGGCAGGTGGATTTATTGTCCAGCTTATGCCATTTGCTGATGAAGAAGTAATAAATAAATTAGAAGAAAGAGTAAACAACATTAGTTCAGTAACAGAAATGCTTGAAAAAGGAATGACACCTGAAGATATTTTAAAAGAAGTAATGGGTGACATGGATGTTGAATTTACAGATAAAATTGAGACAGGTTTTGTTTGTAACTGCAGTAAGGAAAAAATTGCAAAAGCTTTAGCAAGTATTAGCAAAAAGGATATGGACGAAATTATTAATGACGGTAAGGAAATTGAAGTTAAATGCGATTTCTGCAACACAACATACAAGTTTAGTGTTGAAGAATTACAGACTTTGAGAAAACAGTTCAGATAATTTAGGTGACTAAATACAGTTTAGGTAATTTATGTGATTCAATAGTTTGGGTGATAGGCGGTAGATAGTAAAATAAAATTTTACCGTGAAATTTGGAGAGTTAATTTCAAATTTTAGATTGGACTTGCAACAAAATCTTGCAATAAAATAACAATATATACTGGACTTTCAAACTTTAGAGTGTTAAAATCTAAAAGTAAAGAAACCTGACAATTGAGAGGTATATTATGAGTAAGAATATTAGAAGAACGGAAGTAGATCATTTATTTGAAGCTATACTTACCTTAAAAGATAAGGAAGAGTGTTATACTTTTTTTGAAGACGTGTGTACAATTAATGAATTGCTATCAATATCCCAACGATATGAAGTGGCAAAATTATTAAGAGAAGGACAAACATATCTTGATATTTCAAATGCTACAGGAGCATCAACAGCAACCATTAGCCGAGTTAATCGCTCACTTAATTATGGAAACGATGGATATGACTTGGTTCTTGAACGTGTAAATGAACAAGAGGCTGAAAATAAAAACAATTAGGTAAATATTTAAAAGAGACATTCTTTATAAAAAAAATAATCCCGTAAACGTACAGGTAAAATGTATGTTTACGGGATTATTGCGTTAATATTATTTTTCGGTATTTTCTGTGTCAGGCAATGAGTCGATTAATTTTTCAATAACAATTTTTCTAACGAAAGTGTCGTAACTTAACATTGTAATCAAGCCCATTGTTTCAAGATATTCCTTATCTTTAACATTTGCGTCTTTGAAAATTTCACGACATTCATTATATTCAGTTAAAATACTGTCAGTTAAATTGCACTGTTTGGCAAAAGTTAAAAAAGTATTTATTATATTTTCAAGAGGTATTTCTTCGTTGTGAAAATATGAATCCAGCAATGGAGTAATAAGTTTATTTACATCATTGATGGAAATGATATTTTTGAAAAAATAAATCATAATAAGAACCATCATGTGGTCTTTTGTGTATTTTTTCTTTTCAGGTGATGGAAGCAGACGACTCTTGACATAGTTATTAATCATTGTTTTAGTCATAAGCTTGTCATCTTCGTGCCTTTTAGTATTGGCAAATTTATCATTAAGATAGGTAGTTACCTGATCCATATATAAATCAATGTTTGGAATATCATCAATATTAAAGGTGTCTATATCATCTAGTATCTTTTTAATAAAATCTTCTGAATGCATAACGTCTCCTCCTTTCTATAGTATAATACCTAGTAATGAAAACTACAAGATATAAAAAATAAAACTCATCATGCAAAAAAAAAATACAAGATGTGAAAAAAGTATAAAAATAATGCATAAAGTAAAAAAAATATGTATTAATATGTTTTTCAAAATATGGAGAGATGGTACAAAAAAGGGTTATGTGAAATTATATAATTTGATTAAATAAAATAATTAGAGAAAAATGGAAAATAATTAGGGGATATGATTAGAGAAAAAAACTAAAAGAAAGAATTTAAATTGTAAAAAATGAATTTATTTATTATTAGGATTATGTTAGAATAGAGAGACAAACATTTGTTTGATTTTTATATGACGAGGTTTATAAATGAACAAAATATATGATACTTTAAATGACATGCAGCAGATGGCAACTTTTCACACAGATGGACCGTTGCTGATTCTGGCTGGTGCAGGTTCAGGAAAGACAAGAGTTCTTACTCATAGAATTGCATATTTAATAGAAGAAAAAAGTGTGAATCCATACAACATTATGGCAATTACATTTACCAACAAGGCGGCAGCGGAAATGAGAAGTAGGGTAAATAAGATTGTTGGTTTTGGTGCTGAGCAGGTTTGGGTCAGCACTTTCCATTCAGCCTGTGTGAGAATTCTTAGAAGATATATAGATAGAATTGGTTATAGCACAGATTTTACAATTTATGATACAGATGATCAGAAACGATTAATGAAGAATATTATTAAGGAACTTAACCTTAACACAAAGATTTACAAAGAAAATGCTATGCTTGGAAAGATATCTGATTTTAAAAACAAGCTTATTACCACAGGTGATGTGGTGGCAATGGCAAGAAATGATTTTAAGATGGTTAATATTTCTAAGATTTATGATGAATATCAGGAAGCCTTGAAGAAAAATAATGCGTTGGATTTTGATGATTTAATAATGAAAACAGTGCAGTTGTTTAACAAGTGTCCAGAAGTTTTGGAAGGGTATCAGAATCGACTTCAGTATATTATGGTGGACGAGTATCAGGATACTAATGCGGCACAGTTTGCTTTTATTAAACAGTTAGCATCTAAGAATCAGAATTTATGTGTAGTTGGTGATGATGACCAGTCTATTTACAAATTCAGAGGGGCTGATATTACAAATATTTTGCAGTTTGAAAAGTATTTTCCAAATGCAAGGGTGGTCAAACTGGAACAGAATTACCGTTCTACAAAGAACATATTAGAAGCTGCCAATTCGGTTATACATAACAATGCCGGAAGAAAAGACAAGACTCTTTGGAGTGACAATGAGCAGGGAGATAAGATTGATTTATATCAGGCAGAAGACGGTTATGCTGAAGCAGAAATGGTTGCAAGTGAGATAAAGGAAAAAGTAGATTACGGAAAAGCAGATTATAATGATTATGCAATTTTGTACAGAACTAATGCACAGTCAAGAGCTTTGGAAGAAAAATTAATGATGAAGAACATTCCTTATAAGATTATTGGTGGTCAGAATTTCTATCAGCGAAAAGAAATTAAGGATATTATTGCATATTTGAGAATTATAAGTAATCCAACAGATGATATTGCAGTAGAGCGAATCATAAATGTTCCAAAAAGAGGAATAGGTGCAACAACTGTTGAGCGTGTGAAGGATTACGCAAGAGCATACGGAATGGATTTGTATGATGCTTTTTTAGAAGTTGAGAATATTCCGGGACTTTCAAGAGCAGTTTCGAAAATTAAAGGATTTACTAATTTAATTGAAGGTTATAAGACAGAAGAATACGAGAATGATATTCTAAAATTAGTAAATGCAATCTTGACAGACACAGGCTATATGGGTGATTTGGTTGCTGAAAATACTGACGAGGCAAATGGCAGAATTGAAAATATTGAAGAATTAATTAATAAAATTATTGAATATGAAGAAAATACTGATGAGCCTGTTTTATCAGAATTTTTGGAAGAAGTTGCTTTAGTGGCAGAAATCGATAATCTTGATGAAGACAGTAGTTATGTTGTGCTAATGACAGTTCACAGTGCAAAGGGATTGGAATTTCCGTATGTATTTTTATGTGGAATGGAAGACGGATTGTTCCCAGGCTATATGAGCATTATGGCTGATGATGCACAGGAATTAGAAGAAGAGAGACGACTTTGCTATGTGGCAATAACAAGAGCCATGAAACATTTGACAATTAGTTACGCAAAGAAGCGTATGGTTCGTGGAGAAATGCAATATAATATTGTATCAAGATTCGTTAAGGAAATTCCGCCAATGATTGTTAATAGCAAGAATGTGACAGATACAAGAGCAGCAGGTGTTGAGAAGAAGCAACCTTCATTTAGTGGCTTTGGCGGTTATGAAGGTTCACTAAGTCATGGCGGTGGTTATATGGGAAGTTCTAAGAGATATGGAAGTGATTCGAAAGATAACTCATATCGAGCTATGTCCAAGAAGCCTGCTTATGGTAAACCAAGTAGCAAACCTAGCTTTGGAAAAGAGTTTGTAGTAACCAAAGCTGACATAGATTATCATGTTGGAGATAGAGTGAAGCACATGAAGTTTGGTGAAGGAACAGTGCTTGGAATTGAGGATGGACCTAGAGATTATCAGGTAACAGTTAATTTTGATTTAGTAGGTCAAAAGGTTATGATGGCATCATTTGCTAAACTTAAAAAAGTGTAGTAAAAGACTATGATTGATGATATAATATTACTATTAAAAACGAAATTAAACAAAAAGAGGTGAATAATATGGACGAATTAATGAAGGGTGTAAAAATCGGAAAACTCATTGGAAAAGATGAGAAGAAGGAAACTTGCAAAATCGTAGCAGTTGTTCTTGGTGTTATCGCAGCAATTGCAGCAGTAGCAGGTGCAGCTTATGGAATTTATAGATTAATTAACAAAGATTATTATGATGATTTCGAAGATGACTTTGATGATTTATTTGATGAAGATGAAGAAGATGAAGATGATTTTGAAGATTAATCGTTTTTCTTTGAATAGTTAATCTTTATGAAAGAGTTTCAATATTGGTATGTTTCTTATGGAAGAATTTTTATTACAGATTTTTTATTTGAAAGTATCATTTTGAAACTCTTTCTTTGTAAAAATAAAGGATTACAGTTAAAATTCTATTTTGGTAAATTAATAAAAATCAGTTAAAAATTTGATTGATAAAAGAAAAGAAGTAAGTTAGAAGATTAGTAAAAAAATCAGATAAAGGGAACCAGTTAAAAAATAGCAAACAAATTGTTAAGAGATATTGGTTGTAAAAATAATATTAATAGATTAGTTGATACTTTAGTATTTTAGAGAAAGGAGAATAATCCATTGCTTATGAAGGAGAGTGGATTATGTAAGATTATATAGATGAAAAAAGGTGTTGAATACACAGGAAAAGTTGTGGGACTTACATTTCCTAATAAGGGAAAAGTTGATTGTAGAGAAGAAGGAATGGCAGTAGTTAAAGGAACAGTACCGGGACAAACTGTCAAATTCGTAGTTTCAAAAAAGAGATCAGGAAATGCCATTGGAAGATTAAAGGAAGTTGTTGAAAAATCTGAACTTGAAGATGTTTCTCCAAAGTGTCCGCATTTTGAATTTTGCGGTGGCTGTTCTTATCAGACAATGAGCTATGACAACCAGTTAAAATTAAAGAAAGATACAGTTAAGGGAATTCTTGATAACGCAATTAATGAGTCATACGAATTTCAGGGGATTTTGCAAAGTCCATTGCAGTGGGAGTATAGAAACAAGATGGAATTCTCTTTTGGAGATGAAGTAAAAGATGGTCCACTTGCTCTTGGAATGCATAAGCGCAATAGTTTCCATGATATTGTGACAGTTGATGAGTGTCAAATTGTAGATAGTGATTACAGAAAAATTCTTGATGCTGTGTTGGAATTTTGTGCCGGTAAAGAATTACCTTTTTACAAAAAATTACGTCATGAAGGATATTTAAGACACCTTTTGGTAAGAAGAACAACAGTTACAAAACAGTTACTTGTTGCGGTGGTCACAACATCGGACAAGGAAATGGAAGAGAAGGCAAACTGGACTGAGTTAGTTGAAATTTTAAAGAATCTTGATTTGTCAGCAAAACTTTGCGGAGTAATACATATTATTAATGACGGTTTGGCTGATGTGGTTCAAAGTGACGAAACAAGAATTTTATTTGGTGATGAATATATTTATGAGGAGTTGCTTGGATTAAGATTTAAAATTTCAGTTTTCTCATTTTTCCAGACAAACTCTTTAGGAGCAGAAGTTCTTTATTCTAAAGCAAGAGAGTACATTGGTGACACTAAAGATATGACAGTGTTTGACCTTTATAGTGGAACAGGAACAATCGCCCAGATTATCGCACCTGTTGCTAAAAAAGTAGTTGGTGTTGAAATCGTTGAAGAAGCTGTTGAGGCGGCAAAAGTTAATGCAGGCTTAAACGGTCTTGATAACTGTGAATTTATAGCCGGTGATGTTTTGAAAGTTATAGATGAAATTGAGGACAAGCCGGATATGATTATTCTTGATCCACCACGAGATGGAATTAATCCAAAAGCATTGCAGAAAATAATTGATTTTGGTGTAAATAATTTGGTTTACATAAGTTGTAAACCTACAAGCCTTGCAAGAGATTTAGAAATGTTACAGGAGCAGGGATATAGAGTAGAAAAGGCATGTGCAGTGGATATGTTTCCTAATACGGTGCATGTGGAGACGGTGGTGAAACTTAGCCGATAAATAAAGGAATTCCGTGGATTTGGAAATCCATCGGTAGCTCCCACTTAGGTGGGAGTTTTTTATGGATGCAGAAAGATAGACAGACAATTAGCAAATAGGAAAAACTAAGGATGCAGTAGTAAAAGTCAGATTGCTATTTAAAGAAGGTGTACAATCCTTTGGCTATGGCACAAGCAATAAAAGTATTATTGAATAAAAGAACAAGGAGGAGAAGGTATATTAATAAATGATTAATGAGCCATTTCGATATACTGAGAATGAAATATGTGGATTATTTGTGGAGCAATCAGCATTATATTTTGTATTGGTGGTTGGATATTAAAAATTAAAGAAAGTGATAGGGCGGTATTATCAGCAGTCTGCTCGTTAGCATTTGCGATAGCTACACTTTTGGTTCAGTACAAAATGGCATTAAATTGGGTTAATAAAAAAGACTGGACAGCGTTAATGGATATTATGCCATCAACGCTTGTAATATTGTGTGTGTATGCTGTCGTTTTGATTTTGGCAAATGTGATTACAATTGCAGATAAGAAAAATAATAATTGCCAATAGTGGTAATTATGGAAAAATAGATGTAGATGGGTGCAGGATAAAAAATTAGATTAATGCTAGATGAAATGAGGAGATAGCAATGTAAAACACTGAATTAAAAATAAATTTGCAGGATACAGAATGGAAACTTGCTTATATTAATCATGACAGAAATATAGCTAGAGCAATTGTTTATGATGAAAAAGAACAATTTTATTTTGTAAGAGCAGAACGTGATGATGATTTTGGAAAAGCAACATTGATTGAAACGGCAGGTGGGGGTGTTGAAGAAGGAGAAAATTTAACAGACGAAATGTACAATCAACATATTAATTTTTGAGAAAAATAGTACAATGACATATTATGTCCTTGTGTCAAACTACAATGAAAATGTAAAAGTTAATGATTTGTGTCAAAGATACGGAGGAATAAATATGGCAAAAAAGGTTAGATTTCCATTAGAAATGGAAGATGGTGTTGAAGTAAGAAGTATGGAAGAATTACGTGATAATTTTTCATTATCAAGAGTTTTGGGATACTTTAATGACGGAAGGCTTGTAACATGGCTTCAGGACAGGTATGAAAATACTATTGCAGAAGAAATCAAAGCAATTAATCCAAACGAAGAAGATGTTGAAAAGAAAATTTGTGAAGTTTTAGATGTAAAATATGATGAAAATACATCTGAAGAAGAAGGTATGGCTGAAGAAAGAAAGCGTAAATTAGAGCTGCTTAAGGAATATCCTGATACTATGAAATATGCAAAGAATGTTGACTATGTAGCTTTTGATCAGGACGATTTATATGATTTACTTGATGAGAACGCAAAAGAAATTTATTTGTGTGGTAAAAGATTTTCAGTGCCGATATCTAAAGGTAATACAAAGTATATTGGAATTATTGATGGAGTTGAGGTTGTGATAGAGGCAAAACAGCCTGTTGATTTTGAATCAAAATCCATTTCATTTGTAAATTGTCAATTTGATGAGAAATATAGGAAGATAGTAGGCGCAGAAGAAAAGAATTTGTCAGTAATAGCAGAGAACAAAGAAAGCAAGGCGGATAGTAAATTTGATATCTTTAATGATATTTTTGATTCAGAATCGGAATGCCAAGAAAAATCGAATGATAGTCAAGCATTAAGTAATATTGATTTGGATGAGATAAGCGAATTTGTGGATAACATAAGTGAAATTTTAGAAGAGTTTGTAGATGAAGCATTTGAAAACGAAGAAGAAGGCTTATATGAATATGACGGTTCTATTGAGTGTGAGGCTGATGATTACAATGATTCGGGTTATTACATAAAAGCGAAAGCAAAAGCTGCATGTAAGGAGGAACTGTCAAGAGCAGTATCTGAAGTTAAAGGATTATATGAGAACGTAAAAAAAGAATTAATAGATACCACAGAAATATGCTATAAAGAATTAACATTTTCAATTGCAGCATTCTTGAAAAATGTATTTTTTGAATCTTGTGAGGCATTTGCGGATGTCTATTGTACAGGCAATACGAAAGGGTACGTTGAAAGAAAAATTGATGATTTAAAGACTTCAGTTAATAAACCAGACGAAAGTTGGGAAGAACAAATCCAAAAAAAATGTCAAAAAGCATTTGCAGAAGCTATTGAAAAATCGTTCGATGAAGAGGAAAAAGAAGTACCTGGTATTAAGGAATTATTTGAAAAATGCGAATATTGTGAAGAGTATGAAGACGATTATAGTTTTTATATTGATAGCGCATGTGAGAGTTTAGTTGATGCATATGAAAGTATTATTTATGACGCAGAGGCCGATTTCCCGAATGCTGTATATGAGTCATACGTTGAAGTAATGAATGAATATGTGAACAATTTAGAAGAATGGATAGGTAGTTTTCAAAATCGAAAAACTGTTACCGGGAGAGAGACGATTGAAAGGATGATAAAAAGACTTAATATGCAAAAATGTTAGAGCACATAAAAGAAAAATATAGATTTAGTAAGTGATTTGGGCGACCATTCGTTTTCAAAAAAGTTGAAAATGAATGGTTGTTTTCTTTTTGAAATACTTAAAAAAAATGTCAAAAATCAAATTGACACTAAATAAAATTAATGTTATTGTTGTGACAAATATCAAAGTGGCACAAAATAAACTAAGAGGAGGTAGCTATGATAAAAACATTGGAGGAAGCATTAGAACGCATTAAGAAACTGGAAGAAGAGAACAAGAAGTTGTTGTCTGAGGTGGAATATTATAGAAATAGGAATTATGGTGGAAGAAAGAAACATAACGAAGCATGGATGGCTGCTTATAATGATTTTGCCAGCAAATATGAGAGTGGTATGACTATTAACGAAATTGTAGCAGAAGGCGATATTAGTAGGAGAACTGCATATCGGTATAAAGCTTATTATGATGAATTAAAAAGTGTGAAGGAGAAAAAGTAGCATATGGAAGAAAAACAAAATTCAAGAAATGTATCTATTGTTAAAGATTTAAATGGAAATAATATTGTTATAATTAATGATATTGTTTTTAAGGGGAAAAAATCCATTGGTTGGAAAGATGTTGAAAAATATTTGATGAGATATGTTGGGGAATTGTACACAATAGCAGCTACTAACGAAGTGGTTTATATAGGAGCAGATTTGCCAGATGAGTATGCACATTCAGAATATACTAATATTTTAAAGGGTGCAAATGCTAAGGCTAAAGCCAATGCAGTACAAGGTATTCCCGAATTAATTAAAATTTCATCGGGATTAAAATATTTTCCAAATAAAAAGAAAAAACATAATAACGATGCAAAATATGGTTGGTATAGGTATGAATCAAGATTCGCATTACCTGTATTTGGTGAAGATGGTGAGATATTGAGATTTAATGTATTTCATGTGGCGATGTTATTGCGTCATGCTAGAGATGGAAAGAAATATTTATACGATATTATGAATATAAAAAAAGAAACGAGCAACCTTTTCCAGTCACAAGACCTTACTCAGTGAGAAAACCCATTCCTTAGGTTAAATGGTAGCAGTTTATTTTACAATTGTCAAGATGGAAACAAAAAAGAATAGTGATTGTTACAGAGCAGATATAAAAGTTAAGAGCAAATGTATTAATAAATAATTATGAAAAATAATAAGGTTAGGGAATAGTTGAAGAAAAATAACAGTCATATTAAACTTTATGCTATACTGTTTTTAGAAACTTATTTATCCATATTATAACTGAAAAAGGATTAACATAAACAATGAAAGTATCACAAATCACCAAAGAACAAATCAACGATGAACTTGTAGACAAAATATTATATGAAGGAATGGAATATAAGCAACAGCCGATAGACGTTGCAATAATATTAGGAAGTAGCAAGGCCCATACATATAGACTTCCCTATGCAGTCAATGTTTATAAAAAAGGATTAATATCAAAAATCATAGTGTCAGGTGGACGTGTCATTGAAAGCAGTGGTATAGGAGAAGGTGAATTCTTAAAAGAAAAAGCAATAGAACAGGGTGTTGATAAAGAAGATATTTTCGTTGAAAGAGAAGCAATGACAACGTGGGAAAATATGCAATTCTCACGTGAAATAATTATAAAAAATGGATTGTTAAAAGAAGCTATGAATGTTGCCATTGTTACATCGTCTTTTCATATGAGACGAAGTCTTGTGATAGCAAAAAGAATTTTTGAAAATGATAATGTTAAAATAATTTCGCTACCCGGCGAGGATAATTCTACAAGGAGAGCTAAATGGTTTACCAATGATAATGGTCGAGCAAGAGCGATTGGTGAAGTGGAGAAGATAATATATTATGTTTGTCAGGGAAGAATTGACGATTTTGAAATAAGACAGTTGAAATAAGATTATAAAAATTATCGGACCTAAATCTTAAAAAAGGGAGGAATATCAAATGGAAAAAATAATAGTTGACGACGGACAAAAATTTGATTTTGGAAAAACATCAAAAGAGTATGGAAAGTATAGAGACATTTATCCAAAGGAATTTTTTGATAAATTGTATGAACTTGGAATAGGAAAAGAAGGAAGCAATTGGCTTGATTTAGGCACAGGCACAGGTGTGGTTCCAAGAGGAATGGCTAAATATGGTGCAAATATTACAGCCACAGATATTTCAAAAAGTCAAATTGAAGAAGCAAAATTGCTATCTCAGGAAATGCCTAATATCAAATATGAAGTAAAATCGGCAGAAGAAATAAATTATCAGGAAAATTCTTTTGATGCGATAACGGCATGTCAGTGTTTTTGGTATTTTGATCCTAATATTATTGTTCCTAAAATAAAATCAATGTTGAAGTCAGGTGGAATTTTTCTTAAGATATACATGAGCTATATGAAAGAAGAACAAATCACGCAGGATTCGAATGCATTAGTGAAGAAAATTAATGGCTCATGGAATGGAGCATCTGCGTCCATAAAAGATTTGAAAACTCATTATTTTGACAATCCGCATATGGATACTTTGATTGTAGATTTGCCGTTTACAAGAGAAACATGGCATGGAAGAATGATGGCAAGTAGAGGTGTTATGGCATCTATGGATGCAGAAAAAATTGAAAAGTTTGATAACGAACATATGGCAATGTTACAGGAAAAATATCCTGAGAAATTTACAATAAAACATAAATTATTTTTAACTTGGTATTATATGTAGCATAAGTTTTATAATAAAAGAACAATAGGGTTAGCAAGGAGTGGTGAATGATACAGAAATACTTGCACAAATTCATTATATGTTAGTATATCGTGATTATCAGGACCAGAGTATTGTAGGAAAAATGATAGAATACATAAAAGAAAAATATAGATTTAGTAAGTGATTTGGGCGACCATTCGTTTTCAAAAAAGGTTGAAAATGAATGGTTGTTTTCTTTTTGAAATACTTAAAAAAATGTCAAAAATCAAATTGACACTAAATAAAATCAATGTTATTGTTGTGACAAATATCAAAGTGGCACAAAATAAACTAATAGGAGGTAGTCATGATAAAAACATTGGAGGAAGCATTAGAACGCATTAAGAAACTGGAAGAAGAGAACAAGAAGTTGTTGTCGGAGTTGGAATATTATAGAAATAGAAATTATGGTGGAAGAAAGAAACATAACGAGGCATGGATGGCTGCTTATAATGATTTTGCCGGTAAATATGAGAGTGGTATGACTATTAACGAAATTGTAGCAGAAGGCGATATTAGTAGGAGAACTGCATATCGGTATAAAGCTTATTATGATGAATTAAAAAGTGTGAAGGAGAAAAAGTAGTATATGGAAGAAAAACAAAATTCAAGAAATGTATCTATTGTTAAAGATTTAAATGGAAATAACATTGTTATAATTAATGATATTATTTTTAAAGGTAGACAAAATATTAGTTGGAATGATGTTGAGAAATATTTAACTAAGTATGTGGGTCAATTTTATACAATTGCAGATAGCAAGGAGGTAGTGTATATAGGTTCAGATCTTCCGGATGAATATGCCCATTCAGAATATACAAATATCTTAAAGGGGGCAAACGCAAAAGCAAAAGCCAATGCAGCACAGGGAATACCTGAATTAATTGAAATATCAACGGGAAAGAGATTTACGCCAAATACAAAGAGTAAACATAATAATGATGCAAAATATGGTTGGTATAGGTATGAATCAAGATTTGCTTTGCCTGTATTTGAAGATGGTGGGGATATTGTAAGGTATAATGTATTTCATGTAGCTATTGTATTTCGTCATTCAGAAGATGGAAAGAAATATTTATATGATATTATGAACATAAAAAAAGAAACGAGTAGCCTTTTCCAGTCATAAGACTTTACTCAGTTGAAAACTCATTTCTTGGCTAAATGGTAGCAATTTTTTTGAGAATTGTCAAGATAAAAATAGAAAGTTATTATTAAATTTACTTGAAATTGAAGAAAAATAACAGCCTTTATATTACTTTATGTTATACTGTTTTAAAAGAGTATGTGTGGCTTAATTCACCCATATGAATGTTACAATAAGATTATAAATAGCAATAAGAGAGGACGCCAATGCTGGATAAAGCTAAAATAATAATGAAGATAATTCCATATCAAGATAAGTATAGAGATGACCTTATTTTTATGATTCTTGAAGCAAAAAATGCTTTAGGAAGAGTGCCGGGACTTAATGAAGATTTACTGGATATCCAAAAAAATTATAACAAAAGAACAGGAGTAGCAAATGAGAACGGAGCAGGTAACGCTTACCAACATGTGTATGGTGTATGATGACGACGGCAATGTGCTTGTACAGGATAAAGTTGACAACGATTGGGGAGGCTTAACATTTCCGGGTGGTCATATTGAAAAGGGCGAATCTTTTGTGGATTCGGTCATACGTGAAGTATACGAAGAATCAGGGTTGAAAATAGAAAATCCACGAATTTGTGGGACAAAGGACTGGATGGAAAAAGATGGCAGCAGATACATAGTTGTTTTTTATAAGACAAATAAGTTTAGTGGAGAGCTAAAATCTTCTGAGGAAGGAGAAGTAAAATGGATTCCACTGGAGGAGATGAAAAAAGGAAATCTTGCAATGGATATGGATGATATGCTGAAAGTTTTTCTGGAAGATGATATTAGTGAGTTCCATTACACTGTGGAAAATGGTCAATGGAAACACGAACTAAAATAGTAAACAAAATAATGAAAAGGATGGTGAAGAAAATGTTATTTATTTGTTACCCAAAATGTTCAACATGTAAGAAGGCTAAAAAGTGGCTTGATGAGCATGGTATAGAATATACAGAACGTCATATTGTGGAGAAAAATCCGTCTTATGATGAATTGAAAAAATGGTACACCGAAAGTGGATTGCCATTAAAGAAATTTTTCAACACAAGTGGGATGCTTTATAAAGAAATGCATCTTAAGGATAAGTTACCAACAATGAGCGAGGATGAACAATTACAGTTATTGTCGACAAATGGTATGTTGGTAAAACGTCCGTTAGTTGTGGGTGAAAGTCAGGTATTGACTGGATTTAGAGAAGCGGAGTGGACAGAGAAACTTCTGTAAAGAAAGATTTTAGTGTTCGATTTGCTTTGGTAAAGAAAGCTTCAAAATATAAATTACTGAAAAATAGATTTAAAGTTTCAGAAAATAAAGATGGAGCAAGTATAAAATCATATACTGTTAATTCGGATGATGTCATTGAATATGGTGGAGTAAAATACATAGATGCAGATGGATATTTATCTAAAGGTATCACTTTTTACTGGGAAGAAGATGGTGGAATGGAGAAGGCAGGAACTATAAAGGATATTGCATATAATAAAGATATTAATGGATTTGAATGTGAATACGCCATTAAAGTAAAATATGTTGGAGAAGATGCATATTGGAAAGATGGTATAAGCTTTCTAAGAAGCGCCAAGATAACAGGAGGAGACACAGTGTATTATGTAGCTTTGTTTGATTCTAAAAGAACTATAAAAAAAGAGAATTTAGATTAATAAAAAACAGAGCAACTTCAAGAAAGGTTTATAAAAAAGAGGTGCAACCATGAAAACAAGAAAACAGGCAACAGATTTTGGTTTAACATTTGAAAATACATATTTAGACACACCTTTCAAAGACACTAATTGGCAACTTATAAGAGTTAAAGGCAGCAAAAAGGCATTCCTTTGGGTGTACGAGAAAGATGGCTTTGTGAATTTGAATGTAAAAGTAGACCCCCAGTGGAGAGATTTTTGGAGGCAGACTTATGAATCCGTAATCCCCGGTTACCATCAGAACAAGGAACATTGGAATACTATAATTTTAGATGGAAGTGTACCTGATAAAGAAGTAAAAAGAATGATAGCTGAAAGTTACGATATTATCACTGACAGTCCAACCAAGAGAATATATGAAGCTGTAAAAAAGATACCGAAGGGTCATGTAGCAAGTTACGGCAGAATTGCCGAGATGGCAGGAGAACCGAAAATGGCAAGAGCTGTTGGCAACGCACTACACAAGAATCCGGACCCGGAAAACATACCTTGCTTTAGGGTGGTTAATTCAAAAGGAGAACTTTCGGGAGCTTTTGCCTTTGGCGGAAAAGATGAGCAGGCTAGACGGCTTATTAAGGATGGCGTTGAAGTTGTGGATGGAAAAGTGGATTTGTCCAAGTATGGAATATAAAAATTGTTAAACCGGGAAAGTACAGAGTAGTTGCAGAGATGTCATTTTACTCTTACTTTGATTGGCATAATTGCCCAAGTCCGGAAAGAATTTCACTCACTATTAAAAAGAAACCAGTTAATGGTGTTAATGTAACAGAAACTAAAGGATTGAAAAGTCAGAAAGTTAGAGTAAAATTCAAAAAAGTTGCAGGCGCAAAGAAATATCAGGTTAAAATTGGTGGTAAAGTAAAAACAATTAAGAAAACATCTTATTTATCAAAAAAGTTAAAAGGTGATAAATACTATGGTATTTCTGTTCGTGCAAAAGTTGGAAAAAAATATGGTCCATGGAGCCCTAAGAGAAGAGTTTGGGTTAGAGAAAAATAAATATAAAAAGTATTTGATTATATAAGTTAAATATTGAAAAAAGAGGTAATTATGATTTGATTATGAAAATTGTAATTACCTCTTTTATTGTGCAGAAAAAAATCTTACATATCACTCTTCTCAGTATTCTGGGAACAAATTACAGCTGGTAGTGAGTTATACAAAATAACTGAAAAATACTCAAACAATTCTGTTGGGTCGCATTTGTTTGGATTCTGAAATAAGTTAATTAACATACCAGCCAATGCTTCAGTATAAAAATTGCATAAGAAAAACCTAAAATGGTCGGTTATTTTAGCATTGTATTTTGCTTCTGTATCTCTAACAATATTTGTCCGTATTTGCACAAATTATGCCATGTCTTATTTTGGCTACTTACAAGTGGCTTGATAAATTTGAATACATACCATTTGTGCCATCATTTAAAGGTTTCGGAAATGTTGTAAGAAAAGTAATGATACCTGTTTTCGTAATATTCGTCATTGTAATTGTGCCATCATTTTTAGCATCAAATTCGAACAGTTTTAGTTATGGGGCATCAAAGATTTTTAATGAGAAAACAAAAACGGGAGCAGATACGGCGAAGATAGAAAAAGCATTATATCCTATGTTGATGCAGTAGGTGCATTAGATGTAAAATTAACAAAAGAAAACGTTGATTATTTAGAGGAGTTATATGTGCCACATCCAATTGTAGGGGCAATAAAAACAAATCCAAAACAAGGCGTAATGTTGTTAGATGAAAAGAAATAACATATTTCAGAATAAAAGATTATTCATAAGGTGTTATCTTAGACGAAATGTGGTAAATTATTTAAGTAGAGGAAAAATATTTATTATTGAAGATAGAAAATAATTCTTAAATAAGATGAAAATAATTCTTAGAGAAGACGAACAATAATTATTTTAGTAGAAAACTTAAATAACAGAAAGAAGGTAAATTTTATGAAAATTAAAACAGCCCTTATAACAGGTGCAACATCAGGTATTGGAATGGAGTTTGCAAAGAGATTTGCAAATATGGGCTACAGACTTATTTTAACAGGAAGAAGAGTGGAGCGTTTAGAACAGTTAAGCGAAAGTCTTAGCGTTCCATGTAGAATAATTCCGGCAGATTTGTCAAAAGAATCAGGCTGCTATGAATTGCTTGAAGAAATAGCAGATGAAGATATTTATGTATTTATTAATAATGCCGGATTCGGTGACTGTGGAAACTTCAGTGACACAAAACTTGAAAAAGAACTTTCAATGATTAATGTAAATATTAAAGCAATGCATATTTTATTTAAGAAAGTCCTTAAGAAAATGCTTAAGCAGGGACATGGAAGAATTTTGAATGTGGCATCATCAGCAGGACTTCTTCCGGCAGGCCCTTACATGGCTACTTATTATGCAACAAAGGCGTATGTAGTTAGCCTTACCAAAGCAGTGGCACAGGAATTAAAGGAAAGAAAAAGCAATATATATGTTGGCGCTCTTTGTCCGGGACCTGTTGACACAGAGTTTAATGACAATGCAGATGTAGTTTTTGCATTAAAGGGAATCACAGCAGATTATTGCGTTAAGGAAGCTTTAATGGGAATGAAGTATAGAAAGACAATAATAGTGCCATCCTTAAAAATGAAGCTTGCCGTTACAGGACAGAAACTTTTACCGGAATGTATTTTACTGAAAATTGTTGCAAAACAACAAAAAAGAAAACAAGGCAAATAACATTTGACATATACCCATAGGGGGTATATAATTTCCTACATAAAGAATGTTTAGGAGGTTATTATGATTAAGACAACATTAGGAATAGATGGTATGATGTGTGGCATGTGTGAAAGCCACATGAATGATGCAATTAGAAATAATTTCAAGGTAAAGAAGGTTAATTCTTCACATGCAAATAAGACTACAGAAATTATTTCAGAAGGTCAGTTAGACGAAGATAAGTTAAAGCAGGTTGTTGCTGATACTGGTTACACAATGACATCTATTAATACAGAAGAATATGAAAAGAAAGGTTTTTCATTATTCCACAGAAATTAAGAGTTAAAAAATAATGACAGAAATTAATATTAATGTTAAAATGTCCTTTGGCGCTTTTTTGCGCTAGAGGATTTTTTTCATATAATAGAAAATTTCAAAGAAAGGATGCCCTTGTGGCAATTTAACAGTTACTGTTAAAACAGGGACAAAAGATGCAGGAAAGAGAAAAATTAAAATCACGATTGGGATTCTTGCTAATCTCAGCAGGGTGTGCCATTGGTATTGGTAATGTATGGAAATTCGCTTATGTTGCAGGACAAGGTGGAGGTGGAGCTTTTGTATTAATATATTTAATATTTTTAGTTTTACTTGGTCTTCCTATTATGACAATGGAATTTGCCATAGGTAGAGCCAGCCAGAAAACACCGGTAAGAGCTTATAAAGCATTGGAAAAGCCAAAAACAAAATGGCACATACATGGATATATAGCGTTAATTGGTAACTATGCACTTATGATGTTTTACACAACAGTTGCAGGTTGGATGCTATATTATTTTTATTTAACAGCTACAGGAAAATTTGAAGGGTTAGATTCAAAGCAGGTTGGAAATGTATTTAATGAAATGTTAGGACAACCTGTAACCATGGGTGTGTGCATGGTAATTGTTGTAGCAGTTGGAGTTTTTATTTGTTCAAGAGGCTTACAGAACGGACTTGAAAAAGTAACAAAGGTTATGATGGTGGCATTACTTTTAATTATGGTAGTGCTTGCTGTAAATAGTTTCTTTATGGATGGAGCAAAAGAAGGGTTAAGCTTTTACTTAATTCCAGACTTTGGAAGAATGAAAGAAGCAGGAATTATGAACACCGTTGTTTCGGCAATGAATCAGGCATTCTTCACTTTAAGTGTAGGTATTGGTGCCATGGCAATTTTTGGAAGCTATATTGGAAAAGACCGTTCATTGTTAGGGGAGTCAGTTAACATTGCCTGTCTTGATACATTTGTGGCACTTACATCGGGCTTAATAATTTTCCCGGCTTGTTATACATTTAATGTTAATCCAACTCAGGGACCAAGTTTGGTTTTTATCACACTTCCAAATATTTTTAATAATATTCCATTAGGAAGAATGTGGGGAAGCTTGTTCTTTGTATTTATGACATTCGCAGCATTTTCAACAGTGCTTGCTGTATTTGAAAATATTATTGCATGCGTAAGCGAGCTTACACACTGGAGCAGAAAGAAATCAAGTTTTATAAACTTTATCGTTATTACTTTATTATCACTTCCATGTGTACTTGGATACAACGTATGGCAGTGGAAATGGTTAGATGTTTTTGGTGGAGCAATACTTGATTTGGAAGATTTCCTTGTAAGTAATATTTTACTTCCACTTGGCTCATTAGTATTCCTTTTATTCTGTACAAGAAAATCAGGCTGGGGTTGGAACAATTTCAAGGAAGAAGCAAATACAGGAAAAGGTGTAAAAATACATAATTGGATGAGAGCTTATTTAACATATGTATTGCCACTTATAATCATATTTATTTTCGTAATTGGAATATATAATAAATTTTTCGGAAAATAAAAATAGCGATTTACAAATAGCAAAATAATTATAAGTAGAATGTTAAAATGTTTTGGAAAAATAGCTTGCAGATGAATCTGCAAGCTATTTTTTTATGTATTAAGAAATGTAAAAGAAAAATACAAAAATTGTAATCATTGTAAAATAACTCTTTAAATATAAAAAGGGAATGTTCTAAATACTTATTCTTATTTTATTTTTTTCTTACAAATATCTTCAAGACAGCATTTATCACAGTGTGGAGTAGTTCGTGCAGTGCAAACTTCTCTTCCATGATAAACAAGTCTGTGGCAAAAATCACTTCCCTTTTCAGGTGGAATAATTTTCCATAAAGCCATTTCAACTTTTTTAGGTTCCTTGATTCCGTCTACAAGACCGATTCGGTTACAAAGTCTGATGCAATGAGTGTCGGTTACAATGGCAGGTTCACCAAAAACATCACCCATAATCAAATTAGCACTTTTTCTACCAACGCCAGGTAGTTTAAGTAAATCTTTCATATTGTCAGGAACTTTGCAGTTAAAGTCATCACGTAACATTTTCATGCAAAGACTAATATCTCTGGCTTTGCTTTTTCCAAGGCCACAAGGTCTGACGATTTTTTCGATTTCTTCAACCGGAGCATCGGCAACGGCTTCAATAGTTGGATATTTTTCGTAAAGAGCCGGCACGATTTTGTTGACACGTTCATCGGTACATTGTGCAGCCAGTCTTACGCTGATTAGTAACTTCCAGGCATCATTGTAATCTAAGGTGCAGTCTGCGTCAGGATACTCCTTTTCCAGTCTTTTTATAACTTCTAATGCTAAATCTTTTTTTCTCATAATATAATCCTTCATTTGTTTTATTAATATTAGAAATTATATCATAGCTTTAATAAATATTTCATAGTAATTTAAGTTTTTTTATTTTAAAAGAGTGTTATAATTAAAGATATAAAAAAGAACGTACCATAGTGATTTTTAGTCACGGAAAGGAGCATATATGGTAAATAGAATTATTTTAAATGAAACATCTTATCACGGAGCAGGAGCTATTGGCGAGATAGCTACAGAAGCAAAAGGAAGAGGCTTTGCAAAAGCATTTGTTTGTTCAGACCCGGACTTAATTAAGTTTGGTGTAACAAAGAAGGTTTTAGATGTTTTAGAAGGGGCGGATTTAGCATATGAGGTTTATTCTAACATCAAGCCAAACCCAACAGTTGAAAATGTAAAAACAGGTGTTGAAGCATTTAAGAAATCAGGTGCGGATTACATAATTGCCATTGGTGGCGGTTCATCAATGGACACAGCAAAAGCTATAGGAATTATTATTAATAACCCTGATTTTGCAGATGTTGTAAGCTTAGAGGGCGTGGCACCTACAACTAAGCCGGCTGTACCTACTTTTGCGGTACCAACAACAGCAGGAACAGCAGCAGAAGTTACAATTAATTATGTAATCACTGATACTGAAAAGAATAGAAAGATGGTTTGTGTAGACCCACACGACATACCGGTTGTTGCGTTTATTGATCCGGACATGATGTCATCAATGCCAAAAGGACTTACAGCAGCTACAGGAATGGACGCATTAACACATGCAATTGAAGGCTTTACAACAAAGGCTGCTTGGGAAATGACCGACATGATGCATCTTAAGGCAATTGAAATTATATCAAAGAGTTTAAGAGGGGCAGTAGAAAACACACCTGAAGGAAGAGAAGGTATGGCTCTTGGTCAGTACGTTGCCGGCATGGGATTTTCAAATGTAGGTTTAGGAATAGTTCATTCAATGGCACATCCTTTAGGCGCTGTTTATGATACACCACATGGTGTTGCAAATGCCATTATTTTGCCAACTGTAATGGAATATAATGCAGAAGCTACAGGCGACAAGTATAAATATATTGCAGCAGCAATGGGCGTTGAAGGAACTGAAAAAATGTCTGTTGAAGAATACAGAAAAGCAGCAATTGATGCTGTAAAACAGTTATCAAAGGATGTAGGAATTCCAACAGACTTAAAGGAAATTGTAGATCCAAAAGATTTAGATTTCTTAGCACAGTCAGCTTATGATGATGCATGCAGACCGGGTAATCCAAGAGATACATCTGTAGAAGAAATTAAGGAATTATATAAGTCATTATTATAATTTCGCGACTCATTATTGGACCTTAATAGTATAGAGGGCAGAAGTAAATATAATTTCTACCATAAGGTAGTGAGTGAACAGGAAGCATTACATGCAACTCTTCTTCGAAAAATGAGAAAGAGTTGCATGTTGATGATTAAATGAAATTACATAAAAGACAAGGCAATAGAAAGAGGAACATAATGGAAAATAACAAAGTACAATTTACAACATCCCAAATGTTGAAGTGGATGGAGTATGTAGCTGATTTGAAGGAAGTTAGTCCTGAAAAAATTAAAATGTTAAACACATGTGGAAAAAGACGTAACATTTTGGCAACAATCGCTACACACAAAATGATTTTAATTTTTGCTGATGAAACACACAGCAATGTGTTATATAAATGTTGGGAAGCAGGATATGGTGATTATGAAATGTACTATGGTACAGGCTATGAACCATCAGAAATGAAACACTGTAAGGTAAGCGACTTAATGGATGATGGAATTTCAGGTCCAACAGTTATTTTTATAGTTAATGAAAATACAAGAGAATCAATGATTTTCGGCATGAAGAATGATAATTTTTCAATGGGAACTGTAAAATACGTTGGTCACGAAATCCGTTCAGTAATTATGAATAAGTTGGAATTAGACGTAAGTGACGTAGCGTTAATGGTAAATTCAGAAAGTATAGCTATTGAATCCTCAATGGTTGCTTATGAAGGCGTTATTATTGCTGATGAAAGAGATGCAGGTTCATACAGAACAATGGAAGAAAATGTGGACAAATTTGGTGTACATAACATTGAGATTATCTCTGATTTGAAAGAGGAAACTTTAAAGAATCTGCCAACACCAAGAATTGCTTTTATTGTTGCAACTAAAGAACATATTGAGGATGATATTGTAAGTTTGCTTGCAATTAATCCTAACATTAAATTCATGTTCTACACATTGGAGTTGGATATTTTATCAGACATTAAATACATCCTTGAAAAACATGGAATTAATGTAACTGAGGTAATGCAGATAACAGTATCAAAAACAGACAAGAACAGCATATTTGTGGCACAACCATCACCATGGATTATTACAGGTGAAAAATAAATTACAAAATAATAAAATATAAAATTATAAAAACTGTGTATTAGTTAGTGAAAGAATTATGTAACTAGCTGATGCACAGTTTTTTGTTTAATAAGAAATTCCTTCATAAATTCTTATTACATAAATGAATGGCCCACTAGGGAGGCACCCTGGTGCAGGAAGAAAATAGTTGTGAACGGTGGCATAGCGGGGGCAAAGAATTACGCCAGTGATTGGTTTTGTTCTAAATTAAGTGCGTTCAGAAAAAAAGAAACATAAAAATATGTTGACTACACAAATAAAACGTGATAATATACAAACACCGAATAAATAGCAACGTAGTGTATATGATAAAACAAAGCAAGGAAAATGTGATTTTTGTAGCTGGTTAGTCTATTATAAAAATCAATCCCCTAAGGGCAATTTATTTGGAATAAAAAAGGAGGTGAATATATATGGATGTATTCCTACAAGAACACGGAAAAACGATTTTTATCGCAGTTTGTATTCTACTGTTAGTGGGTGTTGCCTATGTCATAGGACCGATTATCAGTAATGCAGTGAAGGACGTTGTAGAGAGCTACTCATCATCTGTAACATTTGGTTCAGTAGCCGGGAAGATTCCTTCGGGAAAGTAAAGAAATAGCATTTGTGTAACAATTAATATTAAGAGGTCAGGAGTAGAAAGATGAGAAAACTGTCATTACCGGATAGAGCCTTTGGCGATTTATTAAAATATATATTAGACGATAATATAACGGACATTAATTGGAGTAGGGAATTATGGATTAATCATTTGGAAAAAGGAAGATATAAAGTTAACAATTTCAAATTAGATGATATTTTTATAAAACAGTTTTATACACGAATAAGCAACCTAATGAATGTTCAGTTTAATCAAAATAACCCTTTATTAGAAGCGGAAACAGAGAATTTAAGAATATCCATACTACACGACTCTGTGACGAATACAGGAATAAGTATTAGTATTAGAAAAACTCCGGCAATAAGAAGAATTAATAAGGACAGATTAATTTCAGAAGAATATTGCACAGAAGAAATTGATGCATTTATGGAGAATGCAATACGAGCCCATTGCACTGTAATTGTAGGCGGGCTTCCGGGAGTTGGAAAAACAGAATACATAAAATATTTAACCGGTTATATACCGGCATATGAAAGAGTTTACACGATAGAAGATAATTTGGAGCTTAGATATGCGGCAATAAATCCGGATAAAGATTGTGTTGAAATAAAAGTAAGTGAAAACTTTGGTTATGCAGAGGCATTGAAGGCAAGCAAGAGACAGTTGCCGACTTGGGTTTTACTGGCTGAGGCAAGAGGAAAAGAAGTTAAATATCTTTTAGAAAATATATCAGCAGGAGTTCATTGTTTAACAACAATTCATCTTGATGATGCCGGTAAAATTCCTGACCGATTAAGAAACATGGGAGAAAACATAAATGAGAATGATGTGTATTCTTTTATAGATATTGGTGTGGTGTTACATTCAAATGTTAAACAGGGAGAAAAAATAACAAGACACATAGCTCAGGTTATGTGCTTATCAAGACATAACGAGAAAAATGAAAAAGTTATGATATATGAAGATGGAAAAATTTTAACTAAGGATATACCGGAAGATATTTTAAGAAAGTTTAAATTACAGGGTATTGATAATCCATTTACAAGATAGTAACAGGATGGATAGTTCCTTACTGGCTGTAAGGGATATTAGCCATAAATATATTGCAGTAGAAAAGGGAGGAAATGGGTGAAAGAAAAAATTTTACAGATAATAAAGGATTCGACGAAGATTCTGGCAGTAGTAATTATTGTGTGTTTAGTCTATAAACTAGATCCTTTATGTATAGCTGTTTGTCTGTTGGCAGCCATAGTATTTAATTTCTTTTTTCAAAAAGAAGAAAGAAAAAGGGAAGGTTATTTAAGAAAATTCCATGATGTGCTTCTTTACATGGAACAGATGATTTATTCCTTTAAGAAACAACCGAAAATACGACTTGCCCTGTCAGATGCACAGAAGGTAAGCTCCAACAGAATGAAAGAAATTATTGAGGAAGTTATAGTCAACATAGATTCAAAAATGACTGACAAAATATATGAAGAATCCTTAGAGATTATAAGACGGGAATATGATTGTAAACGACTAAGGTCCCTACATGAATTCCTGATTAAAATAGAACAGCATGGCGGTGAATACGAAAATTATTTGGATATTCTTTTAGAAGACATAAAAGAGTGGGGCGATAGAACATCTCTATTTATAAAAAATGTAAACAGAGTAAAAAGAAACGTAATAATATCTATATTTTCAACGCTAATAACCTGTGGTTTTATGGCATATTTAATACCGACAGAATATAGATATACAGACCATATTGTTTATCAGATTTGTTCAACTATTGTAATTTTATTAATGTTATTTTCTTATTTTCTTATTGTAAAAAAATTAAACCTTGACTGGATAAAGGAAAAACAGTCTCTGCAGGATAACATGGTTGTGAAATATTATATTTTAGTTGAGAAGGCATATTATGACAAAGAAAAATTAAGCATTACGGAAAGACTTACATACAAAAAAGCAAAGAAGACTTTAGAAAATGAAATTAAGAAAGTTTTTCCTGACTGGATAAGAGAAGTGGCAATTAATTTACAGAATGAGACAGTGCAGTCGGCAATAGAAAATTCTTATGGAAATCTACCTTTTGTTTTAAAAAGACCGGTTAGAAAACTACTAATAGATTTTGAGCAATATCCGGTAGGGATTGAGCCTTATGATAACTTTTTACGAGAGTTAGATTTGGAGGATATTAAATCGTCTCTTAAAATGTTTTATTCAATGAATCAGTTAGGAAAAGAGCAGTCAGAAAAACAGATTAATTCTATTATTGACAGGAATAATAAGCTTACACGACAGGGTGAGCAAATGAAGAATAATGACAAAATAGGAGCGGCAACAATGTTTACGGCAGTTCCAATGACAGTTGGCGTAGTGAAAATTATGATTGACATGATTTTAATGATTATTGTGTTTACCTCGTCAGTGGCAAATGTTATCAATGGTTAAGGTGTTAAGGAAGGTGGTGAGCAAGTGAAAATATTATTATCAGAGGCAGGTCAATGCATAATATATGGAGTTTTATTTGTGATTATAATTACAGGATTTTACCAAATATTAGAAAAAATAACAGGTTAGTTTTGTTAAAGATATTTGAAAAATGGGAAATAGAAGAAAAAAAGAAGACAAAAGAATTAGGCAGAAGATAGAAAATCGGCGATAGACAATAGAAGATAATAAATAATAGGAGAAGGGAGAAAAGGTTATATGGAAGAATTTTTATCAGAACATGGACAAACATTAATTAGCGGAATTATATCGGTATTACTTATTATTTTGATTTTGGCAGCCATGGCAGCAGTAGGAAATATGGATGAATATGAGATAAATTCTGTTATTGGGAAGTAATATATTAGCATTTTAAGAAGATAGAAGATAAGGGAATAAAAGATGAGGAAATAGAAGATGTTAGTAGTTAGGGAGAAATATAAAGTGTTGTTTTTTGAAAAAACAAAAGATGATTATTAGAAAGTATAAGGTGTAAGGTGATTAGGTATGGAGAATTTTTTAAGCGAGCATGGAGAAATAATTTTATATGGTCTAATTGGAATTATGGTTGTTGTAATAACCTGTGGGTTATGTAAAAACAAATGGAACCAAATAACACCTGAATACAAAAATGAAAAAAGTCAAAGCAATGAAAAATTTTTAAAAGAAAGTAAAGACAAATATCCTGTTATTGAAGGCCAGGAGGTTATATATCTTGAGTATTTAAGTAAGGAATTTGATTATTCAAAATATATTAAAGCAAAAGATTATACAGGAAAAGACATATCAAACAAAATCAAAGTATACGGAAATATAGATTTTGAAAAAAAGGGAATTTATAAACTGAAATGTGTTGTTAAGTCAGACAATGGACTTACATGCACAAAATACATAAACGTAATAGTGGAGTGAAATATGAGAGTAGCAATAGAAATGTTTTCGATTGTAATTGCCATAACTTTAGGGTGCATATTGTTTGCCTCTTTTATTAGCAGCAACAATCAGGTATCTAATGCAAGAGATTTTTACAATGTGGCCGTAAATAGAATCGAGGATAGTAACTGTAATGACCAGGTTATAAGCCAGTGTAAAAGTGAGGCAGGTGAAAAAGGATACACTTTGGAAATAGAAGATTTGACTATTTATAATGAACAGCCAAGCAGACTTGTAATATTAAAATACAGCATTACAATGCCGGTGTTTAGCCTGTTTGGTAATGGCTTAAGCAAGCAGGGGGTGATTGAGGGGTATGCCAGATAAAGGTGAAAAACAAAGAAAAAGTAAAAGAAAAGATAAAAGAAAAAATCGAAATGTAAATATAAATTGGGGAATGAATTTATTAAAAAGAATAAAGGTGAATCTATTAGAAATAATAGAAAACAAAAAGGCGAATTTAAAAAAATATATAATAAACTGTATGAAAATGACTGGTATCAAAATTAGTATAGTTACTATTTTGGCTTTAGGCTTTAGTACAGCATTTTTCTTTAATAGTGTGTATGCTTTAGCTGGTTCAGGTACGGCAAAAGATCCGTATATTGTATCAATTGAGGATGAACTAAGAGACGTATTGCTTACAAAATCTACAAAGTCATGGGTTTACGTGGGTGTAAAAAAATCAATAACAATAACAAGGAACATAGCAATTAGTAAGGGGAAATTTAAAATTTATGCCTATGATAGCAATGTAACATTAAAAAGATCATCAGATGGAGAAAAATCAATAAATGGAGGCGAGTATCCTAAATATTGTATGACTTTAAGTGGAACTACCGAGATAGACATGGGTGTTACGGCCACAAAAAGTAAGACTTTAACTTTAGGTGGAAACAAAAGTAATTTTTCTGCTAAAAAGAGAAGCTCAGGCTGGCTTTATTTAAAAAGCGGAACTAAAGCAACAATAAACAGTAATTGCGTAGTGAAAAATGTAATGAATAATAAGGAAGAGGACGGTGGTTCTGCAATTTTCACTTTTGGAACTTTAATTTTAAATGGAACCATTGAAAACTGTGAAGGTTCTGACGGCGGGGCAATTGGAGTGAAGAAAGGAAGTGTAACAATAAATAATAATGCTGTAATTAATCAGTGCAAATCATATACAGAAGGCGGTGGCATTTTTGGCATGGATGGTTGTACCATCAAAATTAATGGTGGAACAGTATCTAATTGTGTAGCAGAAGAAGAGGGTGGAGCAATATTTGTAAGTGGTAGTTCAAGTTGTACAGTTGAGAACGGTACAATAAAACAGAATAGTGCAGGTTTATCAGGTGGAGCCATATTTTCAGGATATGGGGCAAATTTAACTATTGGAAAAAATGGAAAAGGTCCTTTAATAAGTTCAAACAATGCCAAAGGTAATGGCGGAGCAATCAGGTGCAACGGTGGTAGTGGAAAGAATGCCGGCGGAGAAACAAAAATCTATGGTGGAACAATTTCTAATAACTTAACTAAGGATAATGGTGGCGGCATATCCTGTGGAAATGGTGGAAGCTCAGGTTCTTCAAAAATAATAATTAAAAATGCAAATATTTCTCAAAATGAAAGTGTAAATGATGGCGGAGCCATTAATTTTCCAAGCAAGTTAGTAGGTATCGACAATGACTATGTAGAAATAACAGATTCTGTTATTGATAATAATTACGCACAAGGAAAAGGCGGTGGTCTTGTAGTTGCTAACAAAGTCATTTTCTCAAAAAACACGTTGTCTAATAATGAAGGTGTAAAAAGTGGTGGTGGAATTCATATAAATAATGGTGATGTGACTTTTAACAGCGGTGAAATATACGGAAACAAAACAGGCAATAACGGTCAGGGAATATATGTAAATGGTTTGTTAAAAATCAAAGGAAGTATTTATTTTAATGAAAATAACAATGTATATTTAAAGAAAAATAAGTATGTGGAAATTACGGGCAGTTTAAGTAGAAAAAGTGGCTTTATTGCAAAAATTAATTCGGAAAAAGAAGCTCCCGGTACAAAAATCATAAAAGTAGGTTATGGAAATAAAAAGGGGAGTGATGAATTATATTATGCAAATGGAGAAGAAAAATATACCTGCACAAGTAATGGTAGTTCGAAAATATTACGTCCTACAGACGAAGTAAGTGGCTATGAGGACAATTGGATTATTATAAGCCGGCAGTATTCCATAAGGTATGAAAAAAACTGTCAGGATATAGTGACGGGGATGCCTAATAGTCAGCACAAATACTGGAATGAAAATATTAATCTTAGTACAAAAAATGTTGAAAGAGCAGGTTATGAATTAAATACACAAAAACATTGGAACACAAGTGAAAAGGGTAACGGAATAAAGTATAGTCCGGGAAGTGTTTATAGTGGAAATGCAGATTTAACATTACATGCAATATGGGAAAAAATAACTGTGAAGGAAATATACATTACTACCACAGACCGTTATTATGTGGTCGGTCAAAAGATAGTTTTAAATAAAGACGAGATTTTAAAGAAAGTAAAAGTAGATGATGACTTACATACAGGTTATAAATATGTTTTAAAAGTAGTAAGTATTAAAGAAAGAAATATGGATACAGCCTTGGTTACAGGCAATGACATACAGGCAGAAAATTACCTGAATACTAATGAAATAAAAGAATATACAATTAAGATTGTAACTAATTCGGCAGATAAAAAAGTGACAGCCTATGGAACAATGAAAGTCTATGTGTTAAATACAGATTTAAGTGGGCAGAGAGTACGCTTTATATCTGAAAAATATATTGGAACTTTAGATGCTAATTCCAAATGGAGTAGAAGCTTAAGTGGCAAGTTGCAAGATTCCATAAAAAGAACAAATAGCAGTCAGGCAAAGTATTATATAGAAATTTCTGATAGCAAAAGAAACAATATTAGAGACAAGGTAAAGGAAAACAATTACAAAAACAGTGAGAATTTAACAAGTATAATAAAAGGAAAATTAGGACTATGAAACAGACAGTTATTGTATCAGGATTTATAGTGGTTATTTTAATTACGGCTCTTACAATTCTTTCAGTTGAAAGTAAGCAGGACAGAAAAGATGAGTTGGAGAGAGTTGTTGCAGCAGCAGTTAAACAAACTGTAAAAGATAGCCAGATTAAAGAACAGAAAATAATAAAATCAGATAAAGACATGATTGCAAATTTTGTTCAAAATGTTTGCATATCATTAAAGGCAAAAGGCGACATATCAGTAAAGGTTATGGGAGTTGATTACAAAGAAGGCTTGTTAGACGTATATGTTCTGGAAAAGTTTGAATATTTAACAGGAAAAAATGGCACAGTTTCCGTAAGAAAATGCGCCATTTATGAATAAAAATATGAACAATATTATATAAAAAATAATATCAAAAAATAATATCAAATAGTTCTTTTTAGAAAACGTAATAAATAATGTGCAGTTGTGGTATGCAAAAATACCATCTACAAATATTTATTTATGAATTTTTGTGCTGACTTCTCCGGATGACAGCCATTTAGTAGTACCGTCTTCAAATTGAACTTTAAGACGGCAGTTTTTGTCAATGTCAATTGCTTTGGCAACGGAAGTTTTAGAACCTTCAATTACGGTAATAGTTTTACCGATAATCATTGAACGTTCAATATATTCTTTTACATAGGATTTTGATTTGAAATCCTTGTAATATTCCATAAAATAGTCAAGGAGATTGGCAATCAAAATACTACGTTTGTTAATGGAATCTGTTTGTTTGTCAAAAATTGCAGTGGCAATATCCTTAATGTTGTCAGGAAAACCACCATCAGGAATGCAAACGTTTATACCGATTCCAACTATGGCATAATCAAGTTTTCCGGTCTCCACGTTAAAGGCACCTTCAGTAAGAATTCCACAGGTTTTTTTATCTTCAAGGTAAATGTCGTTAACCCATTTAATAAGGGCACGTTTGTCACTTACATCTTCAATAGCCCTAGCTGTGGCAACGGCAGCAGATGTAGTTAAAAATAATGATTCCTCTGCGGGTATATCAGGTCGAAGAAGAATACTTATATAAATTCCGGTACCCTTAGGAGAATAGAATTGTTTTCCGGTTCTTCCACGACCGGCAGTTTGTTCTTCAGCAATAATAACAGTACCTTCTTTTGCACCCTGTTCAGCCATTTCTTTTAAAATGGTATTAGTGGATGTAACAGAAGAAAAAACAGATATATCCAAATGGGGATTTTTTAAATGTTGTTTAATACTGTATGAAGATAAAATATCATTTTTTTCTGCAAGGCAATAACCCTTGTTTGGTATGGCATTGATTTCGTAACCTGATTTTTCCAATGCTTTAATTGCCTTCCAGACAGAATTACGGCTGACACCCAGATTGTCAGCAAGTTGGCCACCTGAAATATAGTCACCTTTGTTATTTTCAAGTTCTTTTAGAACTTCATCTTTTACACTCATAATATTTTCGTGTGTTGCTATTTAACCATTTGCATTGCTGTTTAATCCTTTAGTTCATTGCCGGTTTAATAGGCACACATGCTCCTTCCATAAATTAATAAGAACTAGAAACAAGTATAACATTATTTTTTTGGGGCTTCAACATAACAGAGAAGAAACGTCACCCAAACAATAAAATAGGTTGACAATCAAAAGAAACTGACTTACAATGACTTAGTCGCAAAAAATGTTATGTATTTAGGAGGAAATTATGAGTAACACACAGAAGAAATTTTTATCAGTTCAGGATATGGTACTAATAGCTGTATTTACAGCAATAATGGCAATTTGTTCATGGATTAGCGTGTCTGCAGGTCCTGTTCCATTTACTTTACAGACTTTTGCAGTTTTTGTAACAGCAGCTTTACTTGGCACTAAGAGAGGCACAATAGCAGTTGTGGTTTATATTTTACTTGGAATAATTGGTGTACCTGTATTTGCAGGACTAACAGGCGGCCCATCAGTAATCGCAGGTCCAACAGGCGGCTTCATCGTAGGCTTTATTTTAACAGCAATTATTATTGGTTTATTAATGAATTTAACAAATGGAAAAAGCGAAGTTGTTAAACTTGTTATTACAGTAGTTGCAATGGTATTAGGCGATGTAGCATGTTTTGCAATAGGAACAGTTTGGTTTATGGTTGTAACAAATAATACAGTAGCAGTTGCTTTAACATACTGTGTTATTCCATACATTATTCCAGATATTGCAAAAATAGTTGTAGCAACAATTATTGCAAACAGAGTTAAGAAATATGTGCAGATATTCAATTAGACCACACCATTTATTATGCCTTCAGTTTTTTGAAGGAAAAGGGTATAGCAATGGATTTGTGGAAAATATGACAAAAATTCATAATGAAATGTTAAGTAAGAATCCTTATGTTGAACTAACAGAAGGGGCAGATGATATATGCGAAAACTGTCCTAATAATGAAAATGGAATATGTACTCAGGAAAAATCAGTTTCAGGTAATGATAGACGCACATACGAAGCAATAGAGGATGAACTGAAAAAACAAAAAGGTGACCTTACATGGAACCAATTAACAGAGATGGTTCACAAGTACATTATTGATGTTAATAAGTTACGGGCGGTTTGCGGAGTATGTCGATGGTCAGATATATGTGATTCTTACAACAAAAATAAATAATATTAAGAAAATCTCTTTGTACAGAAGACAACCAATCTGTATGGAGAGATTTTTTATATATAATGGATAGAAAATAAAAAATATGTTAGTATATACACTAGAGATTTTTGACAAAGAGAGGTAGACAATGGAAGTAAAAGACTTACAACAATACGAAATTATTATAAATAAGCATATTGAAGAAGTTAATTCAAATGCATACTTACTAAAACATAAAAAAACAGGTGCAAGAGTTGTTATCTTATCAAACGATGATGACAATAAAGTTTTTAATATTGGTTTTAGAACACCGGTAACAGATGACACAGGAGTTCCACATATTATAGAACATACTGTTTTATGTGGTTCAGACGATTTTCCGGTAAAGGAACCATTTATGGAATTAGTTAAAGGTTCACTTAACACATTCCTTAATGCAATGACATATCCTGACAAAACAGTTTATCCTGTGGCAAGTTACAACAACAAAGATTTTAACAATCTTATGCATGTTTACATGGATGCTGTTTTTCATCCGAATATTTATAAGGAAGAAAACATCTTTAAGCAGGAAGGCTGGCATTACGAATTAGAAAATAAAGATGATAACATTACAATAAACGGTGTTGTATATAATGAAATGAAGGGAGTATTCTCATCAGTTGACGGTTTAGGTGCAAGAGTTTCACTTCAATCATTATTCCCGGACAACGGCTACAGTAATGAGTCAGGTGGAGATCCTGATTTTATACCTGAATTAACATATGAACAGTATTTAGATTTCCATAGAAAATATTATCATCCATCAAACAGCTATATTTATTTGTATGGAGATATGGATGTAGTTGAAAGATTACAGTGGATAGATGAAAATTATTTATCAAAATACGATTATTTAGAAGTTGATTCAGAAATAAAATATCAAAAGCCTTTTGATAAGCCGGTAACAGTTACAAAGAAATATGCAATTTCAGACAGTGAGAACGAAGATGAAAGTGCAGTCTTAATTTCCAACTTTGTAATTGGCGACAACTTAGATACAGAGTTAAGTATCGCTTTTCAGATTTTAGAATATGCAATAATGGAAATGCCGGGAGCCCCACTTAAGCAGGCTTTAATTGATGCAAAAATTGGAAAAGATATTTCAGGCTCATACGAGGATGATGTTTTACAGCCAATTTATACAATTACAGCTAAATACACTAACCAAAAGGACAGTGACAGATTTAATGAAATAATCAATAATTCATTAAAAGAAATTGTTAAGAACGGTATTGACAAAAATGCTTTACGTGCAGGTCTTAACAGTTTGGAATTTAAAGAAAAAGAAGCTGACTTTGGAGGCTTCCCAAAAGGCTTGATTTGGGGACTTAATTTAATGGGTGCCTGGATTTACAATGAAGAAAATCCATTTGCAAGTTTGGAAACAAACAGGATTTTTGATTTGTTAAGAGAAAAAATTGACACAGATTATTTTGAAAAAATTATAGAAAAATACATGATTAACAATAATCATCGTTCAACTGTAATTATGGAACCTAAAAAAGGTTTAACAGAGGAAAAAGAAAAGCAGTTAGAAGCAAAACTTAAGAGTCTAAAAGACTCAATGACAGATGAAGAGATTGAAGCGTTAATTATTAAAACAAAGGAATTAAAGAATTATCAGGAAACACCTTCAACACCGGAGGAACTTGAGACAATACCTTTATTGGAAATTGAAGACATTAATGAAAGTCCAAGACCATTTATTTACAATGAAGAAAAGTTGCCTGAGTTTACGGCAGTATATAATGAATTATTTACTAATGGTATTGGATATTTGGATGTGACATTTAATTTCGAAAAATTACCAATTGATTATGTTCCGTATGTAGGTTTGTTTAAATATGTTTTAAGTTACATGGATACAGAAAGAACTTACACAGACTTAAATACTGACATTGATATGAATCTTGGTGGTTTAGGTTTTGGAACGGGAATTTATGTAAACAGTTATAACAATACATCAAAATACCAGATGGAAGTTCATACAAAAGCCCTTTACGACAACCTTGAGAAAGCAGTAAACATAATTGAAGAAGTTCTTACAAAAACAAAATTTGATGATTACAAACGTCTAAAAGAAATTTTAGAAGAAACAAAGTCAAGACTAAATAAGTCAATTATTCAGTCAGGTAATGTTGCAAGTAGAATGAGAACAATGTCTTACTATGGCAGTGAATCTTACATTAGGGAATTATTATCAGGCATTGCTTTTTACAAGTTTGTTGAAGAACTGCTAGATGATTTTGATAATAAGAAGGAAGAAATAGCGAAGAAGATTTCTGATACGGTTAAATATGTATTTAGAAAAGACAACATAACTATTAACTACGCAGGAAATAAGGAAAGCTTTGAAAAAGTAAAAGCTTTAGTTTCAAATCTTCAACAGAAAATGAATGAGACTGTAGACTTTAAAGAATCATTTGACGGCTGGACTTTTGAAAAGAATGAAAAGAATGAAGGCTTCACTACTTCAGGTCAGGTTCAGTATGTGGCACGTTGCGGTAATTACAAGGACAGCACAGATGAACAATTCGACGGTAGCATGCAGGTTTTATCAAGCATTATGAGTAGCGAATACCTGTGGAATAACATTAGAGTATTAGGTGGTGCTTATGGTTGTGGCTGCTCTGTAAGCAGAGGAGGCGACATTATGTTTACATCTTACAGAGATCCAAATTGTAAGAGAACAAGTGATGTTTACTTAGATGCACCCAACTATATTGAGAATTTCCAGGCAAGTGAAAGGGAAATGAGAAAATATATTATCGGTACAATAAGTGGCATGGACACCCCAATGAGTGCGGCGGACAGAAGTGGAAGAGAATTTTCAAGCTACATGGCACAGGTTAAATTTGAAACATTAGTTAATGAACGAAAAGCAGTGCTTACAACAACTGTTGAAAAAATAAGAAGTCTGGCACCTAAATTTAAGAAGGCGTTGGATAAAAATTACATTTGTGTAGTTGGTGGAAAAACTGCAATAACAAGAGACCGGGAAATTTTAAAAGAAGTAAAGGAATTAGGATAAGAGGTACAAATGGATAAGAATTTTAAATCAGGATTTGTTGCATTAATCGGTAGACCAAATGTAGGTAAGTCAACTTTAATGAATCAAATCATTGGACAAAAAATAGCAATTACATCAAAGAAACCACAGACAACAAGAAACAAAATTCAAACAGTTTATACATGTGATAAAGGGCAAATTGTTTTCTTGGACACACCGGGAATTCACAAGGCAAAAAATAAACTTGGTGAATACATGGTTAATGTGGCAGAAAAAACATTAAAAGAAGTTGATTTAATTATGTGGTTAGTTGAACCTGATACTTTTATTGGAGCAGGTGAACAGCACATTGCAGAACAGTTAAAGAACATTGACGTTCCTGTTATTTTAGTAATCAACAAAACAGATACAGTAAAGCAGGAAGAAATTCTTAAGTTTATTGATGCCTACAGAAAGATAATGGATTTTGATGAAATTATTCCGGCATCAGCTCTTAAAGGAAATAATGTGGATACAGTTATTGAGCAGATCTTTAAATATCTTCCTGAAGGACCAATGTATTACGATGAAGATACTGTTACAGACCAACCAATGAGACAGATTGTTGCTGAACTTATAAGAGAAAAAGCCCTTCATGCATTAGATGAAGAAATTCCACATGGTATAGCTGTAACAATTGAGCGAATGAAGAAAAGACGTCACAAGGACATTTATGATATTGAGGCAACTATCGTTTGCGAAAGAGATTCTCACAAGGGAATTATTATTGGCAAAAAAGGCAGCATGCTAAAGAAAATCGGCACAAATGCCAGATACGAAATTGAACAGCAGCTTGACATGAAAGTAAATTTACAACTTTGGGTAAAAGTCCGTAAAGACTGGCGTGACAGCGAATTACTAATGAAAAATTATGGCTACAAGGAAGAAAGATAATTAAATAATGCATACAAAATCTTCTATTGTAAATCCTAACTATATAGATGCGGGTGTCAAAACACTGTGATTATAATTAAACGGATTGTTACGTGCAAAGCACTCTCATAATCCTATCTTTTGACACTATAATCATACAACTATTTACAGGGAGGATAAGATGGATAATTTAGAGAGTTGGAGAATGTTTGAATCCACAGGAAAAATAGATGATTATTTACAGTATGCTAAAGAGAAAAAAATTAATAAAGCAAGAGAAAATTTTATTTCAAAAATAGAAGGCGAAAGAAATGGTAGAGACAATAACAGCGGTAGGTATGGTGATTTCAGCGACACCTATAAGTGAATACGATAAAAGACTTGTAATACTCACAAAAGAGTTTGGTAAAATAACAGCTTTTGCAAGAGGTGCAAGAAAGCCTACAAGCCCATTTCTTGGTGGCAGTCAGCCAATGGCTTTTGGAGAGTTTACATTGTATAGAGGGAGAAATGCATATACAGTTACGGCAATGAAAATTAATGAGTATTTCAGCAACTCCATGAATGATATTGACAGTATGTATATGGGAATGTATTTTTTAGAACTTGCCGACTATTATGGAAGAGAAGGCATAGAGGCGAAAGATACATTAGAGCTTTTGTATATTGCAATGAAACAGCTAAGCAAAAAAGCCATTCCCATTGACCTGATTCGATGTATATATGAATTGCGTACGTTGGTTATTAACGGTGAGTATCCAAATGTTTTTAATTGTGGAAAATGCGGTAACACAGAAAATCTTGATTACTTTGATTTGGAACACAATTCGGTAATTTGCAGTAATTGCCATGGCAAAATACGCAAAAACAAGATTCTTAATCCGTCAACTGTATATGCATTACAGTATATTGTAACAGCAAAAACAAATAAGCTTTTCTCATTTAATGTAAAAGAAGAAGTATTAGCGCAACTAAAACAGGTAATTGAGAGCTACATAAATAAGATAATTCATAAAAAATTTAATTCTTTAGAATTTCTGGAAAATTTATATTGAAATTAGTTCTCATAAAGTTTAAAATTATTATTTAGGTATGCAAAAATACAGGAGGGACATTATGAGATATATTTTAAAGAGGGTTTGTGCGTTGTCATTAGTGCTTGCCATGATTTTAAGTTTTACAGCCTGTGGGAAAAAGGTTGGGGACATTAAGTTAGACAGTGGCGTTAATGCAATTTACATTGATGAGGATGGCGCAGTCAGCTACGGCGTAACAGAGAAGTTCGCTGACAAAGACTATGACAAAGATGCGCTTGAAAAATACATTAATGATGAAGTGAAAAAATACAACAGTAGTAGTACAGCATCAGTTGATGATGCTATTTCAGTGGATAAGTTTGAAGTTGAAGATAAAGAAGCTTATTTGATTTTAAAATTAGCTACAGTGTATGATTTTAATTCATATATACAGAATTACAACAAAGCAGAAGAGGGTACTTTTTATGCAGGAACAATTGCAGAGCGAGGTGACTGCAAAATAAAAGGTGAATTTACTTCTCCTGACAAAAAGGAAACATTAAAGGCAAAAGAAATCAAGAAAATGAGCAATGCCAACATTCTAGTAGTAGATTCAAAATACAAAGTGGAAATTGGCAGTGATGTAAAATACATTAGCTCAAATTGTAAAGTAGATGAAGATGGAATTGTAACAACTTCTGACAAGGAAATGAGTTACATTGTATATTAAATGTTAATGTAAAGCTAAATGGCTTATAACAATACATAAAAATGGAGGATTTTATAATGGAAAAGACAATGGATAAGATTGTAGCATTGGCAAAGAGCAGAGGATTTGTTTATCCGGGTTCAGAAATTTATGGAGGTTTAGCTAATACTTGGGATTATGGAAATCTTGGTGTTGAATTAAAAAACAACGTAAAGAGAGCCTGGTGGAAAAAATTCGTACAGGAAAATCCATACAACGTTGGTGTTGATTGTGCTATTCTTATGAACTCACAGACATGGGTAGCATCAGGACATTTAGGAAGTTTCTCTGATCCATTAATGGATTGTAAGGAATGTCACGAACGTTTTAGAGCAGACAAGTTAATTGAAGATTACATGGCAGACAACGGAATTGAAATTGAAGAATCAGTTGATGCATGGTCACATGAGCAGATGGCTTCATACATTGATGAAAAGAATATTTGTTGTCCATCATGTGGAAAACATAATTTTACAGACATTAGAGAATTTAACCTTATGTTTAAAACATTCCAGGGTGTTACAGAAGATGCTAAGAATACAGTATATTTAAGACCTGAAACAGCTCAGGGTATATTTGTAAACTTCAAGAATGTACAGAGAACATCAAGAAAGAAAATTCCATTTGGTATTGGTCAGATTGGTAAGTCATTTAGAAACGAAATCACACCGGGTAACTTTACATTTAGAACAAGAGAATTCGAACAGATGGAACTTGAATTCTTCTGTGAACCTGATACAGATTTAGAATGGTTTGAATACTGGAGAGGTTTCTGTCGTGACTGGTTACTTAATCTTGGAATTAAGGAAGACGAAATGAGATTAAGAGACCATGAAAAAGAAGAATTATCATTCTACTCAAAGGCAACAACTGATATTGAATTCTTATTCCCATTTGGTTGGGGCGAACTTTGGGGTATTGCTGATAGAACTGATTATGATTTATCAAGACACATGGAAACTTCAAAAGAAGATTTAACATACTTTGATGATGAAAAGCATGAAAGATATGTGCCATACGTTATTGAACCATCACTTGGTGCAGACAGAGTAACATTAGCATTCCTTTGTGCAGCATACGATGAAGAAGAAATTGGAACACCTGAAAAGCCTGACACACGTACAGTTCTTCATTTTCATCCTGCAATTGCACCTGTTAAGATTGGAGTTCTTCCATTATCAAAGAAATTAAATGAAGGTGCAGAAAAAGTATTTGCTGAACTTAGCAAATATTACAACTGTGAATACGATGACAGAGGAGCTATCGGTAAGAGATATCGTCGTCAGGATGAAATTGGTACACCTTTCTGCGTAACATACGACTTTGATTCAGAAGAAGATGGAGCAGTTACAGTTCGTGACCGTGACACAATGGAACAGGAAAGAATTAAGATTGAAGATTTAAAAGCATACTTTGAAGAAAAGATGGCATTTTAAATAATAAGTTATAAAGAAAGTAAATGATAAATATCTTAAATATTGAAAAATAAATAGCTTAAATAATATTAAACGATAGAGAATACTAGAAGATGTTTAATATTAAAGATAAAAATATTTAAGATATTAATATTAAAGATAACACTAGTAGAACCAGACAGCTAATATCGAAACTGTTTAAGATTTTTTGAAATCAACAGTAAAGATATGGCTGTCTGTTTTTGTGTAGCGAAGAAATCTTTTTTATTTTCCGTTATATCAAAAAGCTAATCAAACAGGTGTGAAACAATATAAAGAGAAAAATCAAAAATCCCATAAAATAGCATATTGAAACGATTTTATACAACTTTCATAAAAATAATAAAAATTATTTGTATAAATATTACAATATACATTTAGGGGTAAAATGTTATAATTTTTACAGGATTGTGATAGTGCAAAACTGTAACGATTCGCACGATTAGGATTAGAAGAATTACTCAATCTAATCCATACAGGGAAATTGAAAGAATACTTTGGAGTTACCTACTATACATGAAAATATACTAATGCATAACATGCCGAAAGTTATGCATTTTATTACGAAATGAGGTAGTTTAATGGAACCAACAATCAAAATGATTCAGACAGTCCAAAGTGATGACGTAAAGTGGAGAGATTTAGGTGAACAGGAATTAAGAGATTATTTTAGTTTCAGAATGGATACAGTTGTTGTAGACAGTAGCCAGGAGTTTCAGACACATTTAGGATTTGGAGGAGCGTTTACAGAAGCGGCAGCGTACGTTATGAAAAACGCAAGTGAAGAAGCACGAAAAGAAATTTTAAAAGCATATTTTAATAAGGAAACAGGTTTAGCTTACAATTTAGGAAGAACATCTATTAATGGCTGTGACTTTTCATTAGAACCATATACATACGTAGAGGATGAAGATGTTGAACTTAAAACTTTCCATATGGAAAGAGAAGACAAATATGTAGTTCCTTTCATAAAACAGGCAAGCGAAGAGGCAGGAGAAGACATTGGAATTCTCTGTGCTCCTTGGAGTCCACCGGCATTTATGAAAAACAATAAGGACATGAACCATGGTGGTAGACTTTTAAGAAAGTATTATGGAACATGGGCTAAGTATATGGTTAGGTATGTTAAGGGAATGCTTGACAGAGGAATTAATATTTTAACAATCAGTGTTCAAAATGAACCAGAGGCTAAACAGATATGGGCTTCATGTAAATATGATCCAACAGAGGAAGCAATGCTTGCTGTTGACTATATGTATGAAGAGTTGAAAAAAGAAGGTCTTGAAGAAAAAGTTAAGATTGTAATTTTAGATCATAACAGAGACATAATGTTTAGACGTGTTCGTGAAACATTGGCATATAAGAACGCAAAAGATATTATTTGGGGAATTGCTTACCATTGGTATGGCTCGGATAAATCTGAAATTCTTACAATGGCACACGAAATATATCCTAAGCAGCATCTTATTTTTACAGAAGGTTGTGTTGAATTAGTAAACAATTCAGGAAACACAAGCTCTAAGGCAGGGATAGGTGCTTGGAAACATGGTGAGATTTATGGTCACAACATGATAAATGATTTCAATAACTATACAGAAGGTTGGATTGACTGGAATCTTGTATTAGACGAAAAGGGTGGTCCTAACTATGTAGGAAATTATTGTGAAGCACCAATTATGTTAAATACAGAAACAAATGAAGTTATTTACAATATTTCATATTATTATATTGGACATTTTTCAAAATATATTAAGCCGGGAGCAAAAAGAATACTTTGTTTAAATGATTCAGATAAGGGAATTTATTCTGTTGCGTATAAGAATCCCGACGGACAGATTATTGTTGTAGTTCAAAATGAACTAAGCAAACGTCACAGACTTGCAGTGGCAGTGGATGGTAAGGGTATTAATACTGAAGTACCTGCACATTCAATTACAACATTTATAGTCGACAAATAATATGCAAAAACCCCTTATAACAAAGGAAAAAAGTGGAATTTTTTATTGACTATAAAAGTGCGTATGTTATAATTAACTTTAGGTGCAAATGCGCCCTTTTTCAGCCTGTAGATTTACACAGGAATATTATTAAAAAGACTGGGCGGCATCAAAAATAGAGTGTATGAGTTACTTATGATGGCCATATTCCATAGGACTCATGACATAAAATACTAATTAATTAGGAGGAAAGAAACATGGCAAACAAATGGGTATACCTTTTTAGCGAAGGTAATGCTAACATGCGTGAACTTCTTGGTGGTAAGGGTGCTAACCTTGCAGAAATGACAAGCTTAGGACTTCCAGTACCTCAGGGATTCACAATCACAACAGAAGCTTGTACTCAGTATTATGAGGACGGCAGAGAAATCAATGAAGAAATTCAGGGACAGATTAACGAATACATCGTTAAGATGGAAGAAATCACAGGAAAGAAATTCGGTGATAAGGAAAATCCTTTACTTGTTTCTGTTCGTTCAGGAGCTAGAGCTTCAATGCCAGGTATGATGGATACAATCCTTAACCTTGGTCTTAACGAGACAGTAGTAGAAGCTATTGCTGAAAAATCAGGAAATGCTCGTTGGGCTTGGGACTGCTACAGAAGATTCATTCAGATGTACTCAGACGTAGTTATGGAAGTTGGTAAGAAATACTTTGAAGAACTTATCGACAAAATGAAAGCTGACAGAGGTGTTAAGCAGGACGTTGAACTTACAGCAGAAGATTTAAAGGAATTAGCTGGACAGTTCAAGGCAGAATATAAAGAAAAAATCGGCGAAGACTTCCCAGATGATCCTAAGGAACAGTTAATGGGTGCTGTTAAAGCCGTATTCCGTTCATGGGATAACCCACGTGCTAACGTTTACCGTCGTGACAACGATATCCCTTATTCATGGGGAACAGCTGTTAACGTACAGTCAATGGCATTTGGTAACATGGGTGATGACTGTGGTACAGGTGTTGCATTTACAAGAGATCCAGCAACTGGTGAAAAGAAGCTTATGGGTGAATTCTTAAAGAATGCTCAGGGTGAAGACGTTGTTGCCGGTGTTAGAACACCAATGCCAATCGCTCAGATGGAACAGGAATTCCCAGAAGCATTCAAAGAATTTGTAAAGGTTTGTGAAACACTTGAAAACCATTACAGAGATATGCAGGATATGGAATTCACAGTTGAAAATAGAAAATTATATATGTTACAGACAAGAAATGGTAAGAGAACAGCTCAGGCTGCTTTACAGATTGCTTGTGACCTTGTTGATGAAGGTATGAGAACTGAAGAAGAAGCTGTAGCTATGATCGATCCTAGAAACTTAGATACATTACTTCATCCACAGTTTGATGCTGCTGCTCTTAAGGCTGCTACACCAGCTGGTAAGGGACTTGGTGCTTCACCTGGTGCTGCTTGTGGTAAGATTGTATTTACAGCAGATGATGCTGAAGCTTGGAATGCAAGAGGAGAAAAGGTTGTTTTAGTTCGTCTTGAAACATCTCCAGAAGACATTACAGGTATGAAGGCTTCACAGGGTATCTTAACAGTTCGTGGTGGTATGACATCTCACGCAGCCGTAGTTGCTCGTGGTATGGGTACTTGCTGTGTATCTGGTTGTGGAGATATCACAATGGATGAAGAAAACAAGAAATTCACATTAGCTGGAAAAGAATACCATGAAGGAGATTACATCTCAATCGATGGTTCAACAGGTAATATTTATGATGGTATCATTGAAACAGTTGATGCTACAATCGCTGGAACATTTGGACGTATCATGGGATGGGCTGACAAGTACAGAACTCTTAAGGTTAGAACAAATGCTGATACACCAGCAGATGCTAAGAAAGCTAGAGAACTTGGTGCAGAAGGTATCGGTCTTTGTCGTACAGAGCATATGTTCTTCGAAGAAGACAGAATTGCTGCATTTAGAGAAATGATTTGTTCTGATACAGTAGAAGAAAGAGAAGCAGCTCTTGAAAAGATTCTTCCATATCAGCAGGGAGACTTCGAAGCTTTATATGAAGCTCTTGAAGGATGTCCAGTAACAATCAGATTCTTAGATCCACCTCTTCATGAATTCGTACCTACAGAAGAAGCTGACATTAAGAAGTTAGCAGACGCTCAGGGCAAATCAGTAGAAGAAATCAAGGCTATCATTGATTCACTTCACGAATTCAACCCTATGATGGGACACAGAGGACTTCGTCTTGCAGTTACATATCCTGAAATTGCTAAGATGCAGACTAAGGCAGTTATCCGTGCAGCTATCAATGTTCAGAAGAAACATTCTGATTGGACAGTTAAGCCTGAAATCATGATTCCATTATCATGTGATGCTAAGGAATTAAAATATGTTAAGGATATCGTTGTTGAAACAGCTGATGCTGAAATCGCAGCAGCAGGTGCTGAACTTGAATATCAGGTTGGTACAATGATCGAAATCCCTAGAGCAGCATTAACAGCTGACGAAATCGCTAAGCAGGCAGACTTCTTCTGCTTCGGTACAAACGATTTAACACAGATGACATACGGATTCTCAAGAGATGATGCTGGTAAGTTCTTAGATGCTTACTATGATGCTAAGATCTTCGAAAACGATCCATTTGCTAAGTTAGATCAGGTTGGTGTTGGTAAGTTAATGGAAACAGCTATCAAGCTTGGTAAGCCAGTTAACCCTAACCTTCACGTAGGTATCTGTGGAGAACACGGTGGAGATCCATCTTCAGTAGAATTCTGTCATAAGATTGGTCTTGATTATGTATCATGTTCACCATTCCGTGTACCTATCGCAAGATTAGCAGCAGCTCAGGCAGCTATTGCAGAAAGTGGGAAATAATCGTTTATGGTGTCAAAAGCCCCTAAACATCGGCAATTTCACAGTTTCTAAGGACTACTTGAAAGAGTACAAAAAGTTCGATAAAAACATGAAAAAAGCGGGTAAATGGGAAGACATCAACGTAACGATTACGGTTTGATAAAAATAATCAGGGAATCATACTTTTAAAGTATGGTTCCCTTTTTGTATGTTTGAAAAAAGAAAAATATTAAATCCAGGTTGTCAAAAGTAGATTAAGAAAATGGAGGCGGGTCTATTGCAAGATACGCATTTGTATATACAAATACATTCTTGTTAGGAAGAATCCTAAAACCTCTATATCTCAAATGTTGTATTGGCGGGTGCATCTGCTTTGAGGAGATGTCAATTGGACACAAATATTCTAAATAATTTGAACTGAAATTTTGTAATTGATAAAATAATGAAATATCAATTTGATTATAGATATGGTAGAATATAGCTGTATAAATGTTGAGCGAAATATAATAACACGAGTATGGCGTGATAAAACACTAATGGCACTGTGTATAAAATAGAAAATTGGGTAGATGATAAATTAAAATTTAGGGAGGTGAACATATATTGGCAAGAGCAAAATATCAGGTATTAGTCATTCCATATCATATTGAAAACGGCAATGTAAAATATTGCATATTTAAAAGAAATGATATGAAAGTATGGCAATTTATAGCAGGTGGTGGAGAAGATGAGGATGAAACTATAATAATATCTGCAAAACGAGAGGCATATGAAGAAGCAAACATAGGTATGGATTGTAAATATTCTGTACTTGATACACAAAATAGCATACCAACATACTGTTTTAAAGAAGCAAGAAAAATATGGGGTGAAAATTGTTTAGTTATTCCTGAATATACATTTGCTGCTAGGATGAATACAACAATTTTGGAATTGTCTCAAGAGCATACAAAATATGAATGGGTTGATTATAAAACTGCATTAAAAAGACTTAGATATGATAGTAATAAAACTGCGTTATGGGAATTAGATAGTAAAATTAAATTAGGAACATTAAATTAAGAATATTCATATTATGATTTAAATACAACAAAATTGTAGTGTGTTACAGTTGTAAGCTTGTCATAAGCTCTAGATTTTGAAATATAGGCTGAAAATTAGGGCTATTGGCAAATAGTAAATGACGAAGAATCTAATAAGCCAACTGGTATTATTCTTTGCACTGATAAAGATTCAGTGGTTGCGGAATATGCTTTAGAAGGATTAGTAAGTAATATTTTGCATCAAAATATATTTATTATATTACCAATAAAGAACAACTCATAACGGAGATCAAAAAAGTGATAAATCAGTGGAGTAAAAATAAAAGATACAAAAGAAAAATGGAAGAAATGAGATTAAAAGAAATACGTAAAAACGAAAGAAAATCACATATAGAAATATATTCTAATGCCGAACTATATAAAGAGGGTAGTTGGCTAATAAGACCAATAAAAACAGTAGTAGATTTGATACCTCTGTTTGATAAATACGAAGAAATTAATGTCTTGGATTTAGGTTGTGGAGTAGGAAGAAATTGCATATGTATTGCTCGACATTATTATGATAGGTTGTGTAAAATAGATTGTGTGGATATACTGGATTTAGCTATCGAAAAACTTTATGCTAATGCTGATGAATATGGTGTTACATCAAATATATGTGGAATAGTTAAATCGATTGATGATTATCAAATTAAAGAAAGAAATTATGATTTAGTAATGGCGGTATCATCTTTGGAACACGTAGATTCAAAAGAAACCTTTGTTAATAAATTGCGAGAAATAGAACATGGCATCCGCAAAAATGGCATTGTATGTTTAGTTGTAAATTCTAATATAAAAGAGTTTGACAAGAAAACAGGAAATGAAATACTTCCACAATTTGAAGTATGCTTACCTACAGAAGAAATGCAAAGGATTTTTGAAAAAGCTTTTAGTGAATGGACAGTATTAAAATCTACTGTGGTGGATCAGCAATATGATATTCCGAGAGATAGTGGAATATGTGAATTGAAAACAAGTGTAGTTACTTTTGTAGCAAAAAAAGGATAGAGATAAAATGGTTAAGGCACTATTGCAGAAAAAAAATCAGTATCAAGAAGTGTTAAAGGAGAATAATACATATGGAGAATAAACTAATAAACACTGGTCAAAATAGTATTATGGATAATTTTATTGAGACAGATGATATATTAAAAGACATGCGACAGATTATTGAATCCTCACAGAAAGCTGCACATCAGGCAGTTAATATGACTCTGGTACAGAGAAATTGGATGATGGGCTATCGAATCGCCAGTGAGGAATTGCATGGTGAAAAGCGGGCAGAGTATGGAACAAAGATAATAAAGAAATTATCTAAGGAATTATCAACAGAGTATGGAAAAGGTTTTACAAAAACAAATCTATACAATTTTTATTCATTTTATAAAACTTATCCAGAGATTTTCCACTCAGCGAGTGGAAAATCTCAACCGATATTATCATGGACACATTATCGCATTTTATTACAAGTAAAAGATGAAAAGGCACGTGAATGGTATGAGAAAGAAGCGCTTCAACAAGCATGGAGTGTTAGAACATTACAACGTAATGTTTCTTCACAGTACTATTACCGTATGCTTCAGACTCAAAAGAAGGATCTTGTAGAAAATGAAATGAATGAACTAACCAAGGAATATCAGAATGATAAGTTAGAATTTATAAAAAATCCGGTTATTGCAGAATTTTTAGGTATGGCTTCAAATACAGATTTTACTGAAAGTGATTTAGAAAATAGCATTTTGTCTAATTTACAGAAGTTTTTGATGGAATTAGGGAAAGGGTATGCTTTTGTGGCAAGACAGCAACATATTCATACAGAAAAGCAGGATTATTACATTGATCTTGTTTTCTATAACTATATTCTCAAATGTTTTGTACTAATAGATTTGAAAACGCAGAAAATTACACATCAGGATGTAGGTCAGATGGATATGTATATTCGGATGTATGACGAACTTAAACGTAGTGAAGGAGACAATCCTACAATTGGAATTGTACTCTGTTCTGATACAGATGAGGATATTGCAAAGTATTCTATTCTTCATGGTAATGAACAGCTTTTTGCATCAAAATATAAGTTATACTTACCAACAGAGGAAGAATTAAGAGCAGAGATTGAAAATCAGAAAACAATGTTTTATTTGCAACAACAGGAAAATGACGAGTAGTTTTTATTAAAGTATAGAAATACTAATGAGTTACTACATTTTGCATATGTATATTTGGAAAGGTTATTATCAGGTTGGGCCCCCGTGTCCCAACCATTTTTTTAGTTTGCGCGCCATGGGCGCGCTCTAACGGGTGAAAGTCTCGAACACGCCCAGATAGTGGGAAGTGTATAGCTGAACAGCAAGGGTGTCCATCGTGAGATGGAATCTGAAGGAAGCTGTAAGCAAATCTCTGGTCCGACGGACAGAAATCACATATAAGGCTAGGCTATGAGAGATAAGTTGGCTAAAAGCAACGAAGTCTAATAACTATCACTTTTGTAGTAGCAGAGTAAATGTGGCGGATATATGGAGAAAAAGAGCGTGCACCTTAAGCGTGGAGGTCTCACAGAGGTTCCATTAGCCTAGTAACAACGAACTGTGAGAAGTCAGCCGAGCCCATAGTAGTGAAGAAGTTTCTGTAATGGAAATGGAGCAGATTTTATCTAGCGGTAATCTCAACAGCGCATATCTGCAAGTCGTACGAAATAAAGGTGCAGAGGGAGTGGACGGAATGAAGTACACGGAACTCAAAGAACATCTTGAAAAGAACGACGAAATCATCAAGGAACAGTTGAGGACAAGAAAGTATAAACCTCAACCAGTACGAAGAGTGGAGATACCAAAGCCTGATGGCGGTGTCAGAAACCTAGGAGTACCAACAGTAACAGACAGATTCATACAGCAAGCCATTGCACAGGTATTAACACCAATCTACGAGGAACAATTCCATGAACATAGTTACGGATTCAGACCGAATAGATGTGCACAGCAAGCAATCCTAACAGCACTTGACATGATGAATGATGGTAACGATTGGATTGTAGACATTGACTTGGAAAAGTTCTTTGACACGGTAAACCATGACAAGCTTATGACTATCATAGGCAGAACTATAAAAGATGGAGATGTTATCTCTATCATAAGGAAATATCTTGTCAGCGGAATCATGATTGACGATGAATATGAGACTAACTATTAAAAGTCAAGCCTTAAAATGATATTTTTTGAGTAAAGTACAGAAATGTATTTTATATAGATTTTAAACTCAATAGAGTTCTTTGAACATTGAAAACTGCATGACAAAAAGAGCATCGTTGCAGGTGCTCAAAAAAGGAGTATTAAATTAGAAAAAATTTAAGAAGCTTTGATGTATTTCTGGCTGTTTTTTTCGAGATGGTAAATAACTCGAACCAGTTTTTTAACGACATGAGATATGGCAACATTGTAATGCTTGCCTTCAGCTCGTTTCTTTGCAAGATATTCAGCAAATGTTGGATCCCATATACAGACATACTTGGCAGAATTATATAAAGCGTAGCGTAAATATCTGGAGCCTCGCTTTTCCATATGTGAGTAAGCACCATCCAATTGTCCGGATTGGTATGTAGATGGTGAGAAACCAGCATAAGCTAAGATTTTATCAGGAGAAGCAAAACGATTGAAATCGCCAATTTCAGCAATAATCATGGCTCCCATACGGTAATTGATTCCGGGAATGCTAAGAATAGGAGAATTGATTTCATCCATAATGATTTTTATTTCATTTTTGATTTCATCAATCTCAGATGTGAGTTCCTGAATGAGCCTGATGGTATGCTTTAATTCCAAGGATTTTGCCGGCATGTTTGAACCAATAGAGGTTCTCGCAGCATTTCTAAATGCAATGGCAGTTTCTTTACCATATCGACCTTTTGATGATTCAGAAAGTAGATTGGTAAGTTTTGTAAGATGAGCATTTGCCACCTGTTTGGCACCGGAAAATTCAGAAAGCATTGCATAAACAGATGCAATGTGAAGTGTTGGAACTAATTTTTCCAATTCAGGAAACAGAATACAGACAAGTCTTGAAACGGAAGATTTTAACTTAGCACGTTCTTTTACCTTATCAAAACGATAACGGGTTAATGACTTTAGCTCTTCGTTGTGATAAGACGTTTCTGAGTAGGACTTTAAGTTCACGTCAGACATTAGCATAGAAGCAATCGTGTGGGCATCAACTTTATCCGTTTTCGTCTGTCTAAGGCTTAGACTTTTTCTGTACAGATTTGTATGTAACGGATTGATAATATAGGTGGGCAAACCTTTATCGATGAGATATCCCAATAGGTTGTAACTATAGTGTCCGGTGGCTTCAAGCCCTACTTTTACTTTTGTTATGTCTTCCATAACGGATTTAATCTTTTGATAAAGTTCATTGAAACCATCTAAGTTGTTTGAGATGGTAAATGCTTTAAATAATACTTCTCCATCTGAGTTTGTGATAAAGCAATCATGCTTGTCTTTTGCAACATCAATTCCTACGTAAATCATAATAAATCTCCTTTAAAATGTATTAATGCTGTTTTAGAACCACAGGGTGCTCCTTGCGATTGTAACCTCGTTCTAAATAAACCGTCATGCGGTATCTAACTAATTAACAAATGAACAAAGAGACTGTGGTTGGAGCCTTTCTAAAACCATCAAGTGGTAGGAAAACAAAACCACTCCACAGCATCTTAAATATCATAGTCGAACCTACAGAAAAGGTAAAGAAAAGACTATGACTTAATAGTTATGAAGACCTTGGAGAGGGTCTTTAAAAACTACTACTATATAATACGAGGAAGATAAATAGATGGAAAAAAAATTTTATGTAGCTGTTAAAGCATTAGTATGTTATGGAAGAAAGTTTTTGTTGATTAAACGTACTACAGAGGCAAGAGGAGATTATTATCATTGGGAATTCCCA